>JBGCFJ010000358.1:0-18837 GCA_045106885.1 Saprospiraceae bacterium | reverse complement strand
TAACGTAAATAACGTAAAACGACACATTATTCTGTATTTAGCCTAAATTAATACTAATTTAAGGATATAATATTGTTTTAATTTTATTTACCTATTTAATTTCTACCGAAACCCAAGCTGTATTGTATAAGTATAACACTTCATTAGCCATTTTTTTCACTAAAGAAATGTTAAAAATCCTTGCTTATCAATGATTTAAGTTAAAAAATGGCATTTCCCTTAATTAAAACCTACCCTTATAGATTATCGGTCTGTTTTTTGCTTTAACTAAAGTGGCGTAGATTCCTCTCTCTTTCCCATACATACTAAACAGTTATTGTTAACATCGACTATGAAAAATTTATGGTTTAACCAAAATATTACTTTTTATTATACCTTGATACTGTGCTTTAGTTTAAGTTTTTCACTTATGGGGCAAATGCCTAAAGCTACTTTTGTTAAGCAAGATGGTATGATAAATGATATTCCTAAAAGTTTAGAACGAAAATTTAGGAGAGATGCTGCACGATTAGCATTAAGATTAGAAGCTGAAAAGGAAGACTTGAGATACTTGAATATAAGTATTCCCCAACCTACAATTGAAATGGTTTATAATCTGTTGACACAGGTTTATAGTAGTGATGAAATTGCTAAATCTATCGCTAAGTGTAATGTGCACACCTTTCCAAATCCTTCTATTGACCAATTAGTTATTATTTATGAAAAAGATATTGATTGGGCTGCTCCATTAAGAGATGGAATTAGCGAAACAGAAAATGCTGACCTTAATGACCTTTTAGATGAATATGAATTGGTAATCGAAAAGCATGTTCCTTGGAATGATACCGAAGATGCTTTAACTATCCGTTCTAAATCCCCTTTAAATATGGCTGCTTTAGCTAGTGAATTTGAGGATATTGAAGGAATTGTTGATATTGATTTAGGGGTGCCTAAAGTAACTGGAAATGATATTGCATTGAATCGTTTTCAAGATGGCTGGGAAATTCAGTACATCTTAAAATTTGGTTCTTTTACAAATGGTAAAGGAAAACAACATATTTGGAAGTATCAGGCTTTAGATGACGGTACGATTCAATTTATTGAAGAAAGTGGAAGCCCTATTCCTACTTGGATGCGTTGTCATAAACAAGAGGATTTATTAGTTTTTAAAGGGTAAATTAATCTACTAAAGCTATTTTAAGTACTAAAAACTGCTTTCCATTTTTTATATAAATCAGGTGCTATTTGCTGATATTTTTCTGGATGTGTAAAAAATAAAACACCACTTACCACCCTTGGGTTAATATTATCAAGCCCAATAATCCCTGCTATGTTTTCTTTAGTGAAACCACTAATTTGATTTAGTTTAGTCCAATCTTTTTCTCCTACCATAGGATACATCTTACTTGGATAAGATAATTGATAAGCTTTGATGTATTCATGCATTACCAAATTATAATATTGTTGCGGTTGTAAAAAAGACCACATGATTTGCTGTGCCGAGAAAAGTAGTACGCCATCTTCTTCGAAAAGCTCAGAGGCATGTAGTTGTTTTGGAAATTGAGGCGATGGAAATGGTGTGGTGTATACAACAATTCGTTCAAACTTTGGCAATAAAAAGTCTTCTTGTTGTAACGTTATCTGTATGACATTAGCGGCAATTACTCCTTTGATATCTTCGGGTAAAGTCTCCCACCCCATCGGCATAAATTCTACCGCCATCATATAAAGTGCCATTCGGTTTCTAAAACGTTTTTTGTCATTGAGCGACAAGTCATTATATAAAGAATGATGTTGTATTAATAAATTGCGCATTGGTTTATCAATCTCTGGTGGATTTCGAGTATACCACCACCAATTAATTTGAGGACTAAAGGTGTAAATAATTGCTAAAAGAAGGACAAAAAATATAATATAGATAGAGAAACTTTCATCAACCTCTAGTGTTAAATAAGCAAATACAGCCGTTAATAATAAAAATGGTATGGAAATAACTCTAGCAGGCATATAATTTATGGTTTTGGTTGTTACTTTCCCTCATAGATGCGTATTTTTGTGATTCTTGAACTCCGCAAAAGATTAAAATTAGTAATTAAGTAGCTAAATTTGAAGAATCTCCATTTTTGAGAAGACTATTTTTTACTAGACAAAGCAAAAATTATTTGAATAGCTTAGCTATAGAAATAGTTTTTAATGCAGTATAGTGGGAAAAGAACCAGTCAGAAAATGCGTATATTATTTGGATTTGACTACTTCAATGCTACTCAAACGTTTTTTATTCCAATAAATTTCCAAAAATATCACTTATTAATGGGAGAAAATTTTGAAGAAAAACTCAACGTTTTTGCTTGTTTTTTGTAATTAATATAATAGAAATTATTAAATAAAATATTTAAGATAGATGGACTTACTAAAACAGAAATTTCACGAGAAATCTGCCAAACTTAGAACTGAATTAAGAGCATTGATTAAAGCCAATGGCAATCAAGTTGTTGGTGAGGTAAAGTTAGGGCAAGTTTTTGGTGGAGCAAGAGGTATAAAAATGATGGTTTGGGAAACTTCTTCCCTTGATGCAGAAAAAGGTATTCGTTTTAGAGGTTATTCTATTCCTGAATTAAGAGAATTATTACCAAAAATACCAGGTGGTAAAGAACCATTACCAGAAGCATTATTTTGGTTAATGTTAGTTGGCGAAATTCCTACAGACGAACAAACTGCTTGGTTGACAGCAGAATGGAGAAAGCGAGCAGGTGTTCCTGAGCATACTTTCAAAGTATTAGAAGCATTGCCTGCTGATACGCACCCAATGACGCAATTTACAATTGCGATTAATTCTTTGCAAACAGAAGGTATTTTTGCTAAGCGATATGCAGATGGCATGAATAAGCTAGATTATTGGGATGCTACTTATGAAGATGCAATGAATTTGGTCGCAAAGTTACCAAGAGTCGCAGCTTATATATATCGTAGAACTTACCATAAAGGAAAGCATATTGCACCAGACCCGAAACAAGATTGGTCAGGTAATTTTGCGCACATGTTGGGTATTAAAGGAGATGATTTTAAGAGTTTGATGAGATTGTATCTAACAATTCATGCAGACCACGAAGGCGGAAATGCTTCTGCGCACACCGTACACTTAGTTGGTTCTACTTTAAGTGACCCTTATTTATCTCTAGCTGCAGGAATGAATGCTTTAGCTGGTCCATTACATGGATTGGCAAACCAAGAAGTGATTAAGTGGGTATTCAAAATGATTGACGAGATTGGTACTAAAAATCCTTCTAAAGAGCAAATTGCGGATTATGTCAATAAAACTTTAGCGGAAGGGAAAGTAATTCCTGGTTATGGTCATGCAGTTTTACGCCAGCCTGACCCAAGATTTACTGCTCAAAAAGTATTTGCAGAAGAATATATTAAAGATTCAGATATTGTCAATGTAATTTGGAAAGCCTTTGAAGTAGTCCCTCCAATCCTTAAAGGATTAGGAAAAGTGAAAAACCCTTGGCCAAATGTTGATGCACATTCTGGAGCTATTCTGGTTCATTATGGTATGACAGAATATAGTTTCTATACGGTACTATTTGGTGTCTCTAGAGCATTGGGTGTAGTTGCTGCACAATGTTGGTCTAGAGCTTTAGGACTTCCTTTAGAACGACCAAAATCAGTTACTTCTGAATGGATAAAAGAAGTAGCAGGTGCTTTAGCAGAATAGAAAAATTTCCTTTTTAAAGGAGTTTATCTTCTAAAAAAGCCTTTCATCTTAGTATTAGATGAAAGGCTTTTCTAAGTACCAACTCATAATTAGATTAAAATTTCAGGGAGGTTATTTTTTCGATAGTTTTCTTCAAAAAATCAAGTCATAGCACCGCTACGGGTTTATTTTTTGAAGAAAAATAGCGGGAAAAGAATCCGCTGAAAATTAATAGTAATTGTGTGTTGGTACTTATTTCCAGTAATAACTAATATCACTATTTTTTAAACCTTTTTGCTTAGCCATATTATAATGCCTAAAACAGAAAGAAGTGACAAGTTGGAGCTAGCTTATCACTTCTTAAGGTAGGGAAATGGTATATATGATACCATCGAAATGTGTAGTTCAAAATGCAAATTGAATAGACTCAAAGCATTTTCTCATAGTTATGTTTAATCTTCTATATCAAATATACTGTAAAATTTAGGACTCTTCCAAATATTTAAACCAATAATTATTTGGATAAGTATCGTATTTGTAAAATTAAAATTTGTAAAATATTTATACAATATTAATTATTGATTAATAACATTTGTTTTTTGCAAAAAAATATAAAATTTTTAATGTAATTATTACTAAAATTACTACCTTAGATTATTAATTCATTACCAATTTGACCAAAATGGCAACAAATTTAAAAGACTACGCCTATTTTACTAAAGCTCAAATAAAGGGAATTTTTATACTTTCCAGTCTACTATTATTGGGTTTTGTTACTCCAACAATTATTTCCAAATTAGCCTCAAAAAAAACAACTGATTTTTCTGAATTTGAAAAAGAAATTACTGAATTTGAAGAGGTATTAAAAAATGAAGAAACGCCTTTCCTTAAAAAGGAGCCAATAAATCCTGCAGCTAATGCTATTCTTTTTGATTTTGACCCAAACGTTATTTCTAAAGAAAAATTAATGGATTTGGGACTGACTCTTTCCGTAGCGAATACCTTTGTTAATTTTAGGAATAAGGGATTTAAATTTTATAAAAAAGAAGATGTAAAAAGAGTGTATGGTCTTAAAGAAACAGATTATCAACGATTAGCACCCTATATAAAAATTGCTAAACGGAAACCATCTTCTTTTCCAAAAAAACCAAATAAATCTAAAAAACAAAAGGATAAAAAGAGCTTAACGCCCTTCAAATTTAATCCGAACGAAGCAGATAAAACTACATTACTATCATTAGGATTGTCTAATAAAATAGTTCAAACCATATTGAATTATCGAAATAGCGGTGCACAATTTAAGTATAAAGAAGATTTCAAAAAGATTTATGGATTATCGGAAAGGGATTATTTAACTTTAGCACCTTTCATCGAAATACCTGAAATGGTAAATCCTATTGCTACAAAAACAGTAAATCTTAGAACTATCCCTCAAGGTTTTAACGAAGTAACAGCTATTAAAGTAGATATTAATAAGAGTAGTGTAGAAGATTGGAAACAGCTAAAAGGAATAGGTGAAATAACCGCTAAACGAATTGTCAATTATCGGGGTAAATTAGGAGGCTTCGTATCTATTGACCAACTTAAAACGACTTATAATATAGCGGATAGTGTGATTGATAAGGTAGCGCATCAATTAATTATATCTCCTATTTTAAATAAAATTCCCATTAATACCATCTCCGCAGAAACACTATTATTACATCCCTACATTAAAAAGAAACAGGCTTATCTTATAGTGAATTATCGAACTAACCATGGTCGATATAATCAACTTAAGGATTTAGAAAAAGTAAAGGCATTAACTCCTGATTTTATAAAACGGATTGCTCCTTATTTATCTTTTGAATAATCAAAAGATAAAGGGTTTTCTTATAAAAATGGGAATACGCCCTTTTTGACAATTTTCAATTTATAATTTTCATTTTTCATTTTTCAAATGGGAATACCCAATAGCTTTTGGGGTATAAAATATCATTATTGAGGCTATTTTAATCTTTAGTCACTTTTCATCTTTGTCGATTCGTTTAAAAATTGGTAAAAATAATTTTATAAGAAAACCCTTCCAAAAGATATATGGTTTGTAAATTCTCAAAACATTTGTACCTCCATCCGTGATAGTAATCAATCAGCGTTTAACATTACTAAAATTCGTCGATAAATCTTCTTGCTTTGCCGAGCAAAATCGTTTTTTAGCTTAAAATGCTTTAATTTAGACAACGATATTAAAAAATAATCCTCATCATAAAAACGAATTAATATGTGGTTTTTGTTCTGCTTAATTTCATTGGGTCTTGCCATTTTCGGTTCTTGGCTATATGCCATTATCGAAATCATTTCCGATGAATATAAAAATGATACTGATAAATTATTATGGTTCTTGTTGGTTTTCTTCTTTCCTTTTGTAGGAACAATTGTCTATTTTTTGATTGGTAGAAATAAAATAAGTTTACCAGCAGAAGAATATGTGTAGTCGGAATCATTTCATTGAGAAAATAAAGATTGTATTAGACTTGTTACTCTTTGAGAAGTGCTTCTATGAAATTTGGATTTTCTTGATAGTTTGGCTTAAAAAATTAGTGCATAGCTCCGCTACGGACTCATTTTTTTAGTCAAAATAGCGAGAAAAGACATTTTCAGAGGGGTATTTATTAAAGGGTAACAAGTCTATTTAAAATAAAAGAGGTTTCTCCTCAAAAGTCGCTCATACGGGCGGCTTTTTTTATAGCTTTACATTTTTTTTAGAAAAGTGATTGTATGTTAACAACAACTGTTAAAGCTAGTAGTATTTCCAACTTAACGGATGCCCGATATTTTGCTGCTTGGCACGTCGATTGGTTAGGTTTTGATTTGACGCCTGATGGTCTAGCTGCTGTATCTTTACAGGAAATACTAGAAATTAAAAATTGGATAGAAGGCCCTAAAATGGTGGGGGAATTGGCAGTCTTCGATGTAATTGAAAGTCAACAAATTATTGATTTTCTAGAACTAGAAAATATTCAGGTAGGGATGCACACCCCCGTTGAATACCTCAATAGTCTAACGGTCAATTCTATCATTAAAGAAGTGATTATTGAACCTTCGATGACTTATGAGGCATTAAAAAAGCATTTAAGTACTTATTTCGATTATGTAGATTATTTTCTAATCAACTTTGATAAAAATAAGCTAGACTGGATGGCTGTCGAAAATGGGACTACCTTGACCATTGTCGAACTACAAGAAATTTGTCAGCAATACGAAGTATTTTTAAGTATGGATTTTGTTCCTACCAATATCAAAAAAATATTATCTACGATTCAACCGTTAGGGATTTCTGTAAAAGGAGGAATGGAGGAGAAAGTAGGATTGAAGTCCTATGATGAGTTGGACGAGGTATTTGAATTATTAGAAGAAGAAGAATAGTATTGTATCTACGGAAAGTAAAAAAGTAAGGCAGCCCCTCTTTATAAAATATTCAAAATTTCATACGTTGAAAAACTAGTGAGAATAACAAGGGGCTGCTATTAAGTTTTTAAGTCATTAAGCTATATACCAAACGGATGCCTCCCTAAATCCGCTGCCTATATTTTAAAAAATATTTTTTTCTATTAATTTTTTCTTTACCAGCTAACTAGCAATTGGGTAATTTAATTACTTTTAATCTATTACTCTTAGTCCTAAGCATAGTCTAAGAGTTGGAAAATAGTTGTAGATAGAAATAATCTTAAAACCTCCGAAAGCTTAGTATACACCGAAATGACTGAAACCAAACTTTAATTTAGGAATGAGGTAAGGGACTTAGCAAATAATAACCTACGCATTTTACTTGCTATTTTTACTTTTATCTGCGTTAAAAATTTTGACCGTAGCCCAGCTATGCTAAAAATTTTTGCCTTGCTAAAAGAAAAAATAGCTACATAAAATTTGCGTAGCTTATTTATTTTTAACTCCCTAATTAGTAATCTTGTCAGACTGATAGATTATTATTTACCTCATCTCTTTAACACCCACACTATCACACACAGATGAAGGAAAGAATCAATAAAATAATGCGTTGGTATTTAAAACAACGGATTGGTCGGATTCAAAAGTTCATAAAAAATCCACATCAAGTACAGGCACAAGTACTGAGTAACCTGGTCGAACCAACTAAGCATACGCAATGGGGTAAACAATTCGGTTATCGAAGTATCAAATCTTCTGAAGATTTTGCTAAACAAGTACCTGTTTCTAGTTATGATGAGCTGAAACCCTACATCCAGAAAATGATGCATGGGGAAAAAGATGTTTTGTGGAGTGGGCAAGTCAAATGGTTCTCGAAGTCCTCTGGCACGACTAGCGATAAAAGTAAATTCATTCCTGTTACTGATAGAAATTTATTTTCCAACCATATTCGGGGTAATTGGGATACGATGACCATGTTGTATCATAATAAGCCTGATGCTAGAGTTTTTGCGGATAAAAATTTACTGTTGGTTGGAAGTTTAAGTCAATTTGATGCATATCCTAAAACGACAATTGGGGATATTTCCGCTATTATGGCACATCGGATGCCTGCGGTTGGTCGGCCGTTTTATGCGCCTGATTTCAAAACAGGATTAATGAGTGAATGGGAGGAAAAAATTGAACGAACAGTTGCTTTAACTAAAGATGACCCCGATTTATACATGATTGCGGGGGTGCCTACTTGGAACATTGTTTTATTCAGGAAATTATTGGAAGTAACTGGGAAAGAAAATATATTAGAAGTTTGGCCAAACCTAAGCGTTTACGTTCATGGAGGGGTTGGTTTTGCACCTTATAAAGAACAATTTAAACAGTTTTTGCCCAAAGATGATTTTGTGTATACGGAAGCCTATAATGCCTCGGAAGGGTTCTTCGCTACCCAACAATTCCTAGGAGACGAAGACATGTTGTTGCTTTTAAATAATGGTGTTTATTATGAATTTTTGCCAATGGAAGAGTGGGATAGTGCTCATCCAATAGCGATTCCATTGAAGGATGTAGAGATTGGTAAAAATTATGCGATGTTGATTAGTACGAATGCAGGTCTATGGCGTTATAAAATTGGTGATACGGTGACTTTTACTTCTAAATATCCTTATAAAATAAAAATTACAGGTCGCACCAAGCAATTCATCAATGCCTTTGGAGAAGAGGTGATGGTAGAAAATACGGATAAAGCAGTCGCTTTGACTTGTGAAGAAACTCGGTCTATAGTTGCTGAATATACGGTTGCGCCCATTTATTTTTCTAAAAACGGAAAAGGTGGACACCATTGGTTAATAGAGTTTAAAAAAGCACCAGAAAGTATCTTGGATTTTACGAAACGATTGGATAAAAATTTACAGCAAATTAATTCTGATTATGAAGCTAAGCGTTATAAAAGTATGGCTTTAGAGCAGTTGAGGATTTCTGTTTTACCTAAAGATACTTTCCATAATTGGATGCGAGCGAGAGGTAAATTCGGTGTGCAGAATAAAATACCTCGCTTGGCAAATCATCGACGATATTTAGAAGAGATATTGCAGATGGTTGAGGAGAATGCCTAGGGAATGATGAACTATAAACGATGAACGATGAACGATGAACGATGAATTTGTTATTTTAATTCAATTTAAGGAGGACAAAAATATTAGATAAATCAACAAGTGTTTTTTATAGTTGCTGGTTATTCTAGAGAAACTAGCGATTATATTGGTAAATAACCCAAAAGAGAATTAAACATGAATAATTCTTTATGAAATACGAGGATTCGGTAGATTAAACTCTACTTATTAACTCTGAAAGCGTTGTAGGTAAAGAAAATTATTATTCAATTCTTTAAAGATTATCTTACATCAAATTGCCCCTTAATAAAATTCCTGCTTACCGACTTAAACCCGTATCTTCTAATTTAATTGCCAAACTTTCTATTCCTTTTAAAGGGTCTTTTCGCATGTACTGTTCTAAGGTAATCGTATGCTTGCCTAAAGTATTAAAAAATGCTTGCTTTTGAATATCTAATAAAATACTGCAAGATTTACTATCGCAATCTCCCTGCCAGCGACCAATACCATCTGCTAAATCAATGGATAATAATTGTGCTGTTTTTTCTCCCGAAGGAAACTGCGTATAGATTTTAAAATAGCAATTTTGGTAAGCATACTCTACGGAATGCCCAACCTCTAATAATAGATTATACACTTTCGTTGTGTCTGTTATCTCAAAAGTATAATCTAAGGTATTATTATATCGCCATTCTGCTTTTTCTATTTCATAAGTTTTTTCAAAAAGATAATTTTCCCCACAACTTGTAAGGAAAAGACTGGCGAAGAATAAGCAATAAAAAAGATGTTTTTTGGACATTGATATATTTCTTTTACCACAACTTGTCTCGAAAAAATCGGGACAAGTTGTGGCGAAAATTTAAGACAAATATTTCCCAACAATTGGCATTCGTCGGCCCATGCCAAAAGCTTTAGAAGACACCCTCAAAATCGGTGGTGTCTGATAACGTTTGAATTCATTGATATTTACTAATCGTAAAATTCGACGAACTAATTGTTCATCAAAGCCCATTTTTATAATTTCTTTTGGTCCTTGCTGTTTTTCTATGTATTGGAATAAGATTTCATCCAAAATAGCGTAATCAGGTAAACTATCGGAATCTTTTTGGTCTGGACGTAATTCCGCAGATGGTGGTTTGGTAATCGTATTTTCAGGAATGACTTCCCCATCTTTATTAATAAAACGAGCTAGGGCAAAAACATCTGTTTTGTAGACATCGGCAATAACAGATAAGCCACCACACATATCTCCGTAAAGTGTTCCATAGCCTACTGCCGCTTCACTCTTATTAGATGTATTTAATAGAATATTCCCAAATTTATTAGACATCGCCATTAATAAGACGCCTCTTGTTCTTGCCTGTATATTCTCTTCTGTAACATTAAAGGAAGTTCCTAAAAAATGTGGATATAATAATTCTTTAAATGACTCATAAGCTTTTTGAATTGGAATAATATCATATTGAATGCCTAAATTTTTAGCTAAATCTCTGGCATCATTAATGGAGTGGTCTGAAGAAAATTCAGAAGGCATTAAGACCGCACGTACATTGTCTTCGCCTAAAGCTCGTGCTGCTAATACTGCTGTTACCGCAGAATCAATACCACCAGATAAACCGAAAATGGCTCTTTTAAAACCTAATTTACCAAAATAATCTTTGATGCCCAAAATAATACTATCATGGATTAGTTGCATTTTATCTTTTGGCTGTTCTGATACTTTCCCTCCTTTGATTACTTCCTTTAAATCGTAAGTCTTGACACATTCTTCAAAATAAGGTAACTCTTCAAAAACTTTTCCATCAGGCGACATAATAATAGACCCACCATCGAAAATGACTTCTGTTTGTGCCCCAGAATGGTTGATGTAAAAAAGTGGCAATTTATACTTATCCACATTCGCTTTTAATACATCAATCCTTTCTTGCGCATGGTCATAAGCAAAAGGTGAAGCGGAAACGTTAATCATCAAATCCGGTTGCTGTGGCATTAATTCATCCATTGGACAAATTGTATATAATGGATTTTCATTTCCTAAATTCCACATATCCTCACAGATGGTTAACGCAATTCTTTTGCCCTTAAACTCAATGATATTAAATTCGGTCGCAGGCTCAAAATAACGGTATTCATCAAAAATATCGTAAGTTGGCAAGAGTGCTTTATGGCGAACTTCTTGGACTTTACCCTCCGCTAAAAAATAAGCAGAATTGAATAAGTCTTTTCCTTCAATAACTGGATTTCTACTAATCGAACCCACAATTATTGCAATATCTTTGGCTGCTTTCGCTAACTTTTTTACGGTCTTTTCTGCTTGCTTAACAAAGTCATCAAACTCTACAAAATCTCTCGGTGGATAAGCGGTTGTCGCTAATTCACTAAAACAAACAATATCTGCCTTCTGCTTTTTAGCCGTCTTTACAGCGGCTAACATTTTTTGAAGATTGCCTTCAAAATTACCAACGTGAAAGTTTAATTGTGCTACAGCTATTTTCATGGATTTTTATTTTATAGTTATTTGAGCAAGTCTCAAAGTCCATTTTATATATAATAAGGACAAAAATAAGGGTTCGGTTCAATACCTGAAACAAAGAAGGATAATTATTAATTTGGTAGTGCTATAAATGTAAGGCTACAATATTTTATAAACCCAATGTTTCTTATGAGGTTTACTTAGACATAGCCTTACAAATGTAGCACTACCATTAATTTTAAGACCTTCTCAAATAACACCTTTTATTAATTTAATTTTTGTTACTCTTTTAGTAAAGAGTATTGAGGTAGGGCAAAGGGTTGACCTATTTGTATTTGAAATGTTTTCCCTGCTAATCCTTATTATTATACTGTTTTTACGTCTCCGCCCCATGCGCTAAGCCCTTTGCTAAATAATTACTAATTTTCTATTATTTTCTGAGGTCACTCATTTTGCGAGCATTGGCAATTAATTACTTTTTTGAAAACATACTTTTCTTTGAAAACGTAAAAAAGAAAAGGTTAATCTAAAATAATTGGCTAATTTGTAGAACTAAGCATATATTTTTCTAATTCTTTAGCGAATTCTTCCAGTAATTTTAATAATTTAACCTTTTAATAAAGTAAATTCTAGGATTAGTATTAAATACGCAGCAAAACTCTATATGCAAGTAGCGCAGAAAGCAATATTAGAAAGTGTTGAAGACTATGCGAAAAAGTTCTTCGAGCAACATATTCCTGAAAAATATGCTTATCATAATTTGCAGCATACCATTAATGTGGTCAATGCGGTAAAGGAGATTTGTGCGCTAGAAGAAGTAACTGCTGAAAATACAGAATTATTAGAAATTGCTGCTTGGTTTCATGATACAGGCTATAACGAAGGTGCAGAAGGACATGAACAAAGAAGTGCAGATTATGCAGCGGTATTTTTAAGAGAGAATAATTATTCGGCTACTGCTACTGAAACTATTAAAAATTGTATTCTAGCAACTAAATATCCACAAGCACCTAATACTTTATTTGAAAAAATTCTTTGCGATGCCGACCTAAGTCATTTGGGAAAAGATAATTATTGGATGCGTTGTGGAAAAGTTAGGGAAGAATTGGCATTAGTGAAATCACTAGTGATGAACGAGGAAGATTGGATTGATTTTGAATTGGAATTTATGAAGAACCACCAATTTCAAACAGAAATAGGGCTGGCACTTTACGAAAAGCATAAGCAAAAGCATATTAAACAATTAATTAAACAAAAGGCTAGATTAAACCCTAAAAGTTTAAGTGCTGAAGAAACAGCGCTTATTGCTAAAAAAAAGGATAAAAAGAAGAAAAAAAATAAATCTAAAGATAACGGAGGTAAAAAAGAAATTAACCAGATTCGTTTAGGTCGAGGGGTTGAAACGATGTATCGAACAACTTACCGAACGCATGTTAATTTAAGTTCTATTGCAGATAATAAGGCGAATATCATGTTGAGTATTAATGCCATTATTGTCTCTATTTCTGTCTCTACTTTAGTCCCTAATTTTGGAGATAATCCTAAATTAATTATTCCTACCTTATTATTGCTATTCGTTTGTTTAGCCTCTATCGTTTTTGCGACGTTGTCTACCATGCCTAAAGTCACAGAAGGTATTTTTACTAGAGAAGATATTCGACAGAAAAAATCAAACCTCTTATTCTTTGGTAATTTCTATAATATGAAAATGGATGATTTCCATTGGGGCATGATGGAAATGATTAAAGATAGCGATTTCTTGTATAGTTCTATGACTAGAGACCTCTACTTCTTAGGAAAGGTTTTAGCGAAAAAGTATAGCTACCTGCGGACTTGCTACCGTATTTTTATGTACGGTCTAATTATAGCCGTTACTGCTTTTGCCTTTTCGTTTATTGCTATGCCTTAAAGTACAGGGGAACTTCAGTTCCCCGATAATACCTATCAAAATTTCTCCTTAAAAATATGTCAAACGCTATTGGACAACGATTACAAAAACCTTTCTATCTCCGAGAAGATGTTGTCCAAATAAGCAAAGATTTATTAGGCAAAGTTCTAGTGACCAATTTTGATGGTCAATTAACGACTGGAAAAATCGTTGAAACAGAAGCTTATCGAGCACCTGATGATAAAGCTTGTCATGCTTACCAAAACCTACATACCAAACGAACGTCTATTATGTTTGAAGTAGGTGGGGTTGCCTATGTTTATCTTTGTTATGGTATTCATCATTTATTTAATGTCGTTACAGCAAAAAAAGGAATGGCACATGCCGTTTTGATTCGAGCAATTGAACCTTTAGAGAATACGGACATCATGCTCGAAAGAAGAAAGAAAAGCAAAATCAATCGACAATTAACAGGAGGGCCAGGCGTTATGAGTAAAGCTTTGGGTATTACTAAAAAATGGACAGGAATTAGTTTATTATCACAAGATAGCCCTATTTGGATTGAGGAGAGAGGATTTATTGTAAGTGAAGATAACATTATTGCAAGCCCTAGAGTTGGGGTAGATTATGCGGAGGAGTGTGCGCTTTGGAATTGGCGTTTTCGAATTAAGGACTCTAAGTTTACTAGTCCTGCAAAGTAATGGGTAACATAATTTGAATAAATAGTATCTGATGTCCCCCACGAATTTAAAGCCCCCACGAATGATAAATATTTAATTTAGGCATTCTTTATTACTAAAAAACAATAGAAAATTTAGCTGTGTTCATCTATTTTATACCTTGGATTAGCAGCATCTTTGATATTTTAGCTTATGCAATAGTTGACGAATTAATCGTTCATAGTTCATCATTTATCATTTATTGTTCATCATTCCATTCTTGTTATGAAAAAAATATTAATATTGCTAGGGCTGGTACTGTTTTTTGCAGGTGGTGTTTTTCTAACCAAAAAATATTACACGTGGAATGAAATAAAGGCTAAAGAGAATTCTCAAGTTTTATTAGAGAAAGTCAAGAATGTCTACAAACTAGTAACCGTAGAAGGACATTTTTCGGAAGTTTACGACTACGAAGATTATTGGGGGTATGACTTTAGTTTTTTTAGAAAAAAAGCCTTGATTCGAGTTAAAGCAAAAGTCTCTATTGGCTATGATTTGGAAGAAATGGTGATGGAGGCTTTGCCAGAAAAAAAGCAGATTGTCATTAGCAGATTACCTGAACCAAGTATCATTTCTATTGACCACATTTTAGATTATTACGATATTTCGGAAGGGACTTTTAATGCTTTTACTAAAGAAGATTATAATAAACTAAATGCCAATGCGAAGGAATTCGTCATGCAGAAAGCGACAGAAAGTGAGTTATTAGAAAGTGCTAAAAAACAAGGCAATCAAGCTTTAGAAATGATGGCTTTTATGGTGGATAATTCTGGTTGGGAATTGGTCTATAAAAAGGATTTAGTGACGCAGGAGACTTTGGATAGGTTGTTTAATTGATTCGGTTGCCAGATTTGCTAGATTTTCAGAATTTAGTAAATCTCTAACTTTCAATAATCAAATATTCAAAGCAGGTCAGGAGACCTGCGGATATCTGTTTCTAGTCTGGAGACTAGAAACATCAAATCCCGATATTTCTGATATTCCTAGTCTCCAGACTAGGAATCACTATCTGGTCGTCTCCTGACGACTTCTTCTTTAAGAACTTATATAACCGAATTAAACAAGCTCCCTAGAAAAAGCCAACAACTTCCCTTCCTCAAATTTATTTGCCATCAACTGGACACCAATCGGCATACCGTCCGATTCTCCTAGAGGGATAGATATAGCTGGAATACCCGCCATATTCGCTTGTACTGTAAAAATATCGGCTAAATACATCGCCACAGGGTCATCGTTCACAGCGCCAATATCCCAAGCTGGACCTGGGGCAGTAGGCATTAAAATAAAATCGTAGTCTTTAAATATTTCGGCTGTTTTTTCTGCAATTAATCGACGTACTTTTTGGGCTTTGCCATAATACGCATCATAATAGCCTGCACTCAATACAAAAGTACCCAACATGATTCGACGCTTTACCTCTGTACTAAAACCTTCGGTTCGAGACATAGTATAAGTTTCTTCTAAATTCGTGGCATTAGGGCTTCTATAGCCATAACGAATGCCATCAAAACGAGATAAATTAGAAGAAGCTTCTGCGGTTGTTAAAACGTAATAAGCAGGAATAATATAATCGAGATAATCAAAGTCCACGCCTTCTACAGTGTGCCCATCAATCTCCAATTGTTTGATTAAATTTAAGGTTTGATTTCGGACATCGGCATCTAAACTTCGATGTTCTACAGCGGTAGGAAAATAGGCAATTTTTGCTTTTTTACCAAAATTTAAATTAGCAGAATAACTTGGGACTGCTTGACTGCTAGACGTACTATCAAACTCATCTCTACCCGCCATCAATTCCAAAGTCAAAGCAATATCTTCAATACTATTCGCCAATACCCCAATTTGGTCAAAAGAAGAACCGTAAGCTAATAAACCATATCGAGACACTCGCCCATAAGTCGGTTTGAATCCTAGAATACCACAAAAAGCAGCAGGTTGTCGAACCGAACCACCTGTATCTGTGCCTAGTGCAACCAAACAAGTATCAATCTGCACCGAAACTGCCGATGCACCAGAAGAACCACCAGGGATTTTATCTGGATTCAGCCCATTCTTAGTCGGTCCATAATGCGAATTTTCATTCGTAGAACCCATCGCAAATTGATCGCAATTGACTCGCCCAATAATCAAGGCATCTTCGGCTAACAATCGCTCAATGCCCGTTGCGGTAAATAAAGATTTAAAGCCTTCCAATATCTTAGCTCCTGCCGTAACAGCATGGTCTTTATAACACAAAACATCTTTGATAGAAATGACCATCCCAAATAATTTTCCTACAGAATTTGGGTCAGCTTTATATTTGGCATCCAATGCTTTCGCTTGTGCCATTACCTCTTCTTCAAAAACTTCTATGTATACATTTAAATCCTTGGTCGCATTGATGCGGTCTAAATAGTATTCCACTAGATGTTCGCAGGTAATTAAACCATTGGCTAGGTCTTCTTGAACGGTGGTTAGCTTTTTATATCGTGGCATAAATTAAGTCATTAGTCATTAAGTCAAAAGTCATTGGTTGAATAGAGCGTTACACTAAAACAATTGCTCAATCACCTCTTCGGTTGTCAACAAACGCTGTTCCCCCGTTTCCATATTCTTCAACTGCACTTTCCCTGCTTCCATTTCATTACTACCAATAACCGCCACAAAAGGTGCTTTTCTATCATTGGCATATTTCATCTGCTTTTTCATCTTGGCAGGGGATGGATACAAATCTGCATTAATCCCTGCTGCCCGCACTTTATTCAAACAGTCAAAAGCATATTTATGAGCGGCATCATCAAAAGCAACAAATAATAATTTTAAACTATCCCCTCTTTCTTTTGGAAATAAATTTAATTCTTCCATCACATCAAAAATTCTTGCTGCACCAAAAGATACGCCGACACCAGAAACATTCTTCAAACCAAAATTGCCTGTCAAATCATCATATCGTCCACCGCCGCCAATGCTACCCATTTTGACATCCTTAGCTTTTACTTCAAAAATACAACCTGTATAATAACTCAAACCTCTTGCCAAAGTAATGTCAAACACCACATCGTTAGTTGGTGCTTTTAAATCAAAGTAACTATGGAAGGCTTCTAATTCTTCAATGCCTTTTAAACCAGTAGGACTATCGGTAAATAATTCCTTTAAAGGCGCTAAAGAAGTGACGCCTAACATTTTTTCTATTTTGTCAATCGCCGTTTCAGAAATGTCTCTTCCTGCCAAGTCTTTCCGAACACCTTCTATCCCAATTTTATCCAATTTATCAATCGCCATCGTCATATCCATAAATTGGTCGGAAATGTCAGCAGCTTCTGCAATCCCCTCTAATATTTTTCGGTTGTTGACTTTGATTTCAGCGTTTACGCCTAAAGTCGCAAATACTTCATCATAAATCTGTACCAATTCTGCTTCATACATCAGCGAATCAGAACCAACAACATCGACATCACATTGATAAAACTCTTGGTAACGCCCTTTTTGTGGACGGTCTGCTCGCCAAACGGGTTGAATCTGGTATCTTTTGAAAGGAAAGGAAATTTCATTTTGATGCATCACTACAAAGCGAGCAAAAGGAACGGTTAAATCATACCGCATGCCTCTTTTAGAAATAGACGGAAGTAATTTAGAAGCATTTCCATCTGCAATGGCTTGCTTGTCTGCTTTTTTTAAAAAGTCGCCATTATTCAAGACTTTGAACAATAATTTGTCTCCTTCTTCTCCATACTTCCCTGTCAAGGTCGATAAGTTTTCCATCACAGGTGTTTCAATTGGCTGATAGCCATATTTGATAAACACTTTTTTGATGGTATCGAAAATGTAATTTCGTTTAGACACTTGTTCAGGCGTGAAGTCTCTTGTGCCTTTTGGTATACTTGGTTTCATGAATGAAATCTAAAATTCAAAATTTAAAATTCAACATTCAAAAGTGGTATACTTTGCTGAATAGAAGTAATTCTAAATTTTTAAAGTGAAAATATTTTTGGTAGGAGTTGGTCAGGAAGACCTTGGAGGTTTTCAAAACCTCCAAGGTCTAAAACTACAATTACAAAGCAGACTGAAATTGCTGCAAGAATCGAACATCATTTTCAAATAATAATCGAATATCGTTAATTCCGTATTGCATCATCGCTTGTCGTTCTACACCCATTCCGAAAGCAAAGCCAGAATAAACGGTAGAATCAATTCCACAGTTTTCTAATACTTGTGGGTCAACCATGCCACAACCTAAAATCTCTACCCAACCTGTATATTTACAAACATTACATCCTTTGGACTTACAGATAAAGCAAGAAACATCCATTTCTGCACTAGGTTCTGTAAAGGGGAAGTAAGAAGGACGCAATCTAATTTTTGAACCGACGCCATACATTTCCTCCGCAAAGTATAATAAGGTCTGCTTCAAATCTGCAAATGATACATCTTTGTCAATGTACAAACCTTCTACTTGATGGAATTGGCAATGCGACCGAGCAGAAATCGTTTCATTTCTATATACTCGACCTGGTGCTATAATTCTTATCGGTGGTTCTTGAGTCGTCATCGTTCTTGCCTGTACGGAAGACGTA
>JBGCFJ010000357.1:0-2649 GCA_045106885.1 Saprospiraceae bacterium | reverse complement strand
AGGATGATGGTCCAATATTGAACCATTCATCCTCAAATGTTCAACATGTTAGATAAAACAGGTATAGCCAAAAGAATCGCACAAGAATTACAAGACGGCTGGTACGTCAATTTAGGTATTGGCATTCCAACGTTAATTGCCAATTATGTGCCGAAGGATTTAAACGTAGTATTTCAATCAGAAAACGGTATTTTAGGTATGGGCACTTTTCCTTTTGAAGGCGAAGAAGATGCTGACCTCATTAATGCAGGCAAACAAACGATTACAGCGATGCCAGGAGCGGCTATTTTTGATTCCGCTACGAGTTTTGCGATGATTCGAGGGCAACACATTCAGTTGACCGTATTGGGCGCAATGGAAGTTGCTGATAATGGAGACATTGCCAATTGGAAAATCCCAGGCAAAATGGTCAAAGGGATGGGCGGTGCAATGGATTTAGTCGCCTCCGCAGAAAATATTATTGTGGCAATGATGCACACCAATCGGAAAGGACAGTCCAAATTATTACGCCAATGTACCTTGCCTTTAACGGGCGTTAATTGTGTCAAAAAAATAGTGACAAATTTGGCCGTTTTAGAAGTAACCCCTGCTGGATTTAAGTTATTAGAAAGAGCGCCGGGGGTTGCTGTAGAAACGATACAAGCAGCAACGGAAGGTCGCTTAGTGATAGAAGGGGAGGTGCCTGAAATGAGGATTTAGACATTTAGGGACTTGGAAAAATAGAACCTACCCATTTTACTATGAGGATTTAGGCATTTAAGTGAAATTAGTCAAATTAAAAGCGTAAGTTATCAATAAGGATGTAAAATCATCTCGTCGGATGACTATCGTCGTCCGATGAGCTGATTTAAATCATCCGACGACGCAGTCATCGGAAGATTTAAACTGGATTATTGAGTACTTACTTAAAAGCTAAGTAAAATTTAATTTTCAATTTTCAATTTCAAATTTTCAATTTTAAACCACCTTCGGCGGGAATTTGAGGTTGAAGTTGAATTTGAGATTAACAATTATCGACATTTTAAAATATCGACAATTCGTTGGTTTTAAAATCTGTGTAAGAGTCTAATGGTGTTTGTATCGTACGTAAGGCTACCCGCCAGAAGTTGTAAAATCAGTAAAAAACTGACATAATTACAGGAGTTGAAAATTACGTCAATTTGATATTTAATGACTGATAATCAATTGATTAAGTTTTTTATGGCTACTACAAATTTAAGAATATTCTTCTTTTTATAAAAAGTAATTTACAACGTTAGGCGGGTAGCCGTACGTAACCGCCAAATTTATTGGAACTGTACATTATCGGTTGATAAATAACCACAAAGTGGTTGAACTTGAATAGCCCCGTATGCAAATGCGGTGGAAAATGAGGATAAAATCTACGAAACCTCCCAACTCTGGAAGAGTTGAACGTGAAAAATATAGCAAATTCACGTTCAATCCCTTCAGGATTGGGAGCTACTTTATCACCTCCCCCCGCATTTGCATCCCGATTAAAATACGGGACAAGTTACGGGGTTATTTATGTTGAATCCCTTTCAGGATTCCAAAATCAACGAATAATTTACAGCCCCAATTTATTTGGCTGGTTCTATGTAATACATTGACAATCAATCCGTGTACAACCTACCAAATAAATTTGGTGTTACGAAACGCATTAACGGTCAGCCTGTTCTGGTTTCTGACTTCCAAAAAAGTATAGTATGAAAAAAATAATACGCCTAATTATACTGCTCACCTTAGTAGGCTTTCAAAATTTAGCTGCACAGAACAACCTTCCTCGTTTAGAAAAAATAGGCAATCGTTATCAGTTGGTGGTGAATGAGTCCCCTTTTTTAATGCTTGGTGGAGAATTAGGTAATTCTACGGCTAGTACGATGAGGTCTATGAAACCAGTCTGGTCTAAGCTAAAAGCCATGCACCTCAATACGCTGCTGATTCCTATTTATTGGGAGTTGTTAGAACCAGTAGAAGGGCAATTCGACTATCAACTATTAGACGAATTGATTTTGGAGGCTAGAAGGCAAGACTTTAAGTTAGTATTACTCTGGTTTGGCTCCTGGAAAAACAGCATGTCTAGCCATGTTCCTGCTTGGGTTAAATTAGACCAGCAGCGTTTTCCTCGTGCTAAAAGTGCAGATGGTATAAGCCAAGAAATTTTAAGCCCTTTTTCAGAAAATAATCTCTATGCAGACCTTCGTGCTTACCAAAAAATAATGGAACGCATTCGACAAATAGATGCAGGGTATCAAACAGTTATATTGATGCAACCAGAAAATGAGATTGGCATGTTGCCTTCTGCCCGAGATTATCATCCTTTAGCTACTGAAAAATTCCAAGCGGTTATTCCAAATGATTTAATGGATTATTTGGGTCATAATAAAGCACAGCTCAATCCTGAATTTGCCGCTATGTGGGCAAAAAATGGACATAAAACGGCTGGCACTTGGGAATCCGTTTTTGGAAAAGGCTTGCATACGGAGGAGATATTTATGGCCTATTATTTTGCCAAATATGTCAATGAAATTAGTAAGGCTGGTAAAGCCATTTATGCTTTGCCTACTTTTGTCAATGCCGCCTTGAATCGCCCAGGAACAAAACCTGGAGACTATCCTAGCGCAGGGCCATTGCCGCACATTTTGGATG
>JBGCFJ010000356.1:0-6281 GCA_045106885.1 Saprospiraceae bacterium | reverse complement strand
CCCGAAACGCCTTCTGGTGTATTTATGAAACCATAGCAGCAAGTGGTTTCCAACATGTCTATCCTTTCCATACTTATGTACCATCTTTTGGTGATTGGGGCTTTGTCCTTGCATCTAACTTGAAAAAAGAACCCACTATTTTTAAGGAGGACTTAACAACTCGTTATTTAGCGCCCGATTTAGTTAAAAAAATGTTTTTCTTCGCTAAAGACATGAGCAACCCAGGTAATTTGAACGTTAATCAATTAGACAAACCAAACTTATTACATTACTTCTTAGAAGACTGGGAAGAGTTTAGTAAAGAACAAAAGAATTAATGTAATAGGCAGTTTTCAGTTGGCAGTATTACAGTGAACAGTAACGCAACTCTTTGAGTTGTGCAGCAGTAGGCAGTTTTCAGTAAATTCAGTTTAGCGTTTTAATAATCAGTAGCGTAGATTGCCAGCATAACATCCTAGTTCAAACCTATACCCATAAGGTTAAGTTAAAGTCGTTGATAACTTATTGTCTTTTTATAAATGTATTTAATTTTGTAAAGATACCTATTAGAGCTTGTTAGATAGTCAGATTAAAAATTGATTATACTAATATACATTTTTAGAAGTCAGAAGTCAGACCGTCAATTTCATTGACTGTCAGAAGTCAGATATTTTTTATGTAAAACACTGACTACCATCTATTTACATGGGTTTAATCTGACTTCTGACAGAAAAATGTAATTTTTCGGTCTGACTTCTGACCTCTTTTGTATAGTAGTCTAAAAATTGATATTACAAAAAATGTCAAGTCAAAATCTAAATCCGTTGGGAAAGCTAATCCGTTGAGCTTTAAAAAAGTATATCCCCAACGGATAATTATCACTAAATTATCTGACGCTCAAGTTAAGCAGTAACGATAAATAACAACCATGAAATACTCAGGAACTCATTATATTTCAGAATTGTATAAATCCCCAGCAGATTTCCTGAGTGACCCTACCTTCATTGCCAAACAGATGAATGCTGCTGCCATAGAAATGGAAGCAAGCATCGTCAATAGCAATTTCCATCATTTTAACCCCTACGGTGTTTCAGGCGTCATTATTATCAAAGAAAGTCACTTAACCATCCATACTTGGCCAGAATACGGCTATGCAGCTATTGATATTTTCACTTGTGGTAAAATCTATATGGATAAAGGAATTGATTATTTAAGTAAAAACCTGAAAGCTAAAACTTCGGTAGTAAAGAAATTAGGCAGAGGTGCCGTAGAAAAGTTTACGAAAGAGTTTGAGGGAAATGTGAAGCAGTAGGCAGTGGCAGATAGTAGACAGTCAGCAGTGGCAGTAGGCAGTAAAGCCTTGATTTTCAATACTGAAATTTTGCCTAAACACAGTTATTTGAACAGTCTCCAGTGATAATTAGAAACGACTCTTTTAACGTGTCAACATTTCTTTGAATTGCTTTAAAATCAGGTCGGTAAATCGACGGTCTTCGGTGATAATTTCTGCTTCACCTTGCATTTGGTGTTCGAAATGAATTTCTCTATTTTTAGAAGTTTTCATCCCATTTGTTAACTGTACTCTTATTAAATATTTTCCACTAGTAGGTAAAGTTGCTTTATCTATGACAATACCTGATAAAAGTCCGTATTCCGAAGGTTTATAGGTAGTAATTCTTATCCTCACCTCCTGTCCATTCTTAATTTTTAAAGATTCTTCACTTGATAAGTATAATTTTCCTTCAATATCTTGTTCCGCATTTTCGGGAATAATGGCGAATATTCTTTCTCCTCGTTCCACCGAAAAAGAATCTATCTTTGCTTTTAATTTATCTTGATAAACCAATGTACCAGAAATTGGCGCTTTGATAATATGCCCTATTTTCCACTCATCAATTTTACTCTGCAAACGACTAGTAGCAAATTCTATATTTTGTTCTCTTGTAGCTTTATCAACTTGAACACCTTGCTTAACTAAAGATTTTTGATTGTCTAAGTTGATAATCTCTCTTCTTTTATCAGAAATCCTTTGTTCAGTAGCTTTTATTTCTTCAATTAACCTAGTTTCTTCTTGTAATAAAGTTTCTAAATTTAAAAGATTCTTAGAGGTGGCATTTTTGGAATAAGTATCTTTTAGACTCTTTCTTCTTGTTGGTATTTTATCTAATCTAGCTTGTTTTCCTTTAATTATTTTTTCGGATTCAATAATATCCTGTCTAAAAATTCTAATATTTTCATCAAAACTATTAATGGTCTGATTTTGAGCAATATTTGTACTCCCCTTCCCAAAAAATGCTTGGTAAAATTTAAGGTACTCCCCCTTCACTGGCCCTAAGTCCCATTTATCCATTTCCTTAAAATTAGGCACATTGACAAACCCCTTTTTGTTATAATGCATCAACATAGAATCTAGAGCTAGTATTTGTACAGCATTTCCAGAGTTTATATTTCTTATCTGACTAAGAGTCGCATTTCTTTCCACTATTACTTGCTCCTTAAAAAAGGGCTTGACCGTTCCTGACGTCATGGTCATAATTTCTACAGGAGGATTAGAAGTTTCCAGCCGAATAGGTGCCTTCACTGTTTCTGGATATTTAAAAAAATATCCCACCACAAAAAGGGCAATAAAAGCTAAAAATATAGCAGATATCCCCCAACGGAGCAACCAACTTGGTGGTTCACCCAATACCTCTTGAAAAGCTTTACTTCTTAAATCTATGCTATCGTGTTCTTCCAAAATAAGGGGAAATTAATGATGGTTTGTGTAGTTCTATATAAGGGTTGAAGGATTTAGGGAATGAAGGATTGAAGTAAACAACAACCAATAAACCTAATAGAATCAACGCTTAGTTAAGCAAAGTAAGATAATTAAAATTGCTTATTTCAAATATTAAATAAAAAGCTCGTTTGAAAAAATATTTTACTAGAAAAGAGGCAATTCGTCAAGTATTTTGCAAATAATAATTCATTGGATAGTGATTAAAAAAAAATTCCAACAACACATTTTTGACGAATTCATCATTCATAGTTTATCGTTCATCATTTCCTTTTACTTAATCATCACCCCTTTTCTATCTAAAAAAGGAATTCTAGTAAAATGCATTTTATCAATACTCCCTTTGACAAAAACATATTTTTTGTCGTACATGTCTCCGTTGTACATGAAACTCACCCAATATTCATTAGTCAATCCAAATAATTCCATCTGGATAGGTTCTATTTGTTTCATTTCTAAGGGAGCTATCTGCTCGAAGAAATGACGCAAGGTAGTCGTACGTATCTTCTCTCCCTCTAGTTCTCCATACCCCCTAGAGTTTACGAAAACACTCCCAATAGGTTCTTCTTTAAAGTTAATTATATAAACATCCCATAAATCTTCTTCGTCTTGCCTCGGGACGATAGCAATCGCTAAGTTTGTCACCCGTAAGCTTGGAATATCTTTCATCATCTTCTTTGTATTTTAATGTTGTTTAGGGATAATTAGTGTGTCAAATCCGTTGCCTAATGCGATTAGTAACAGATAAGTATCACTTTTTTAACCGACTCTCTATATCCTGTGTTTGGTATTGATTTGCTAGCCTTCAACCAATTCACAGTCAAACAACTCCGTAAAATGAAATTTCAAGCGTGTCATTACTGCTGTTATATCAACTTCCTTACCAAGTTCTTGTGCTAAAGAAGTAACTGTTTTATCGGCATCATTAATGCCACATGGCACGATATAGTTAAAGTACTTTAAATCTGTATTCACATTAAAGGCAAATCCATGCATCGTCACCCATCGACTTAAATGTACACCAATAGCACATATTTTTCGATTTGGTCCACCATTCTCCCCTTCAATCCAAACTCCTGTAAAGCCTTTTATTCGAGTGCCTGTAATGCCATAATCCGCTAAGGTTCGAATAATAATCTCTTCTAAAAAGCGAACATACTTATGAATATCAGTAAAAAATAAATCCATGTCAAGTATTGGATAGCCAACTACTTGACCAGGTCCATGAAAAGTAATGTCTCCCCCTCGATTTATTTTATAAAAATCAATTTCAGCTGTAGCTAATTCTTGTTCGTTTAATAATAAATTATCTAGAGAACCACTTTTGCCTAAAGTATAGACCAAAGGATGGTGACAAAATAATAAATGATGTTGTTGAATTTCGAAGGCAGGGTCTTCTGGTGCTAAATGTCGATTACTTAGCTTTCTAGCGACTACCGATTTTAACAAGACCTTTTGATAGTCCCATGTTTCTTGATAATCTTTTAGACCCAGATATTGATAGGTTACTTTTTCCATTTCGGCTGCAAAGGTAGGCTTTTAGTGGGTTGGTGTCAAGATGGAAGGGAATTTCAATCTCAACTTCAATTTTCTGATAATAACGGATTGCGTTGAAAACGGAATTTTGATAGAGTAGAGAACAGAGAATAGAGACAAAAATGAATAAAGACACGATATTTTTGCCAAATAAATAGGATAAAATTTAGCTTTTAGCAAAATTCCCTCTCTCTTTTCTCTCTTCTTAATCTTTCAATGCAAAACGTTACAGTCAGCAATTTCAAACTCAATCTCAACTTCAATCTCAATTTCAAAACTGTAAAGATAGATGCTTACCCAATTGTCATAGTCAATAATTTTCAACTTTAGCTCAGCACTTTGTACTCAACTCATCTATCATTGCCTAATAATTCGTCCCCTATCAAATTAAGTTCTACTTTTGCACTTTTGTTGCTACTTTCTACAGAAATAGAAATAGATTTTTACGCTAATTTCAAAGCTATTCCCAATACAAATTGGAATCTATAGCTTAAAACGTTGATAATTTTTTATTTCAATGACAAAGTTTCCATCAAATGTGATTGAAAATTGAAAATTGAAAATTGAAAATTGAAAATTCTACTCAATGACTTTTGACGAACTCAATATAAATAAGCCATTATTAAATGCCCTCAATGATTTAGGTTATTTTCATCCAACACCTATTCAACGAGATGCTTTTTCTGTAATCATGTCGGGCAGGGATGTGGTAGGCGTGGCACAAACTGGAACAGGAAAAACCTTCGCCTTTTTATTACCCATTATTCGCCAACATAAATATACTAAGGACAAAGCACCAAGGACATTAATTGTCGTGCCGACTAGAGAATTAGTCGTGCAAATGGTAGGAGAAATAGAAAAATTAACCACTTATATTAATATTCGAGTAGGCGGTGTTTACGGAGGTACGAATATGAATACCCAAAAGAATATTGTACTTGATGGGTTAGATATTTTAGTGGCTACTCCTGGTCGATTATTAGATTTAGCTTACACAGGTGCTTTAAAATTGCGCTCCGTCAAAAAATTAATTATTGATGAGGTGGATGAAATGCTGAATTTAGGATTTAGACCACAATTGAAGAATATACTAGATATCTTACCAGAAAGACGGCAAAATTTGCTATTCTCCGCTACTTTATCCGAAGAGGTCGCTCAATTAGTAGCTGACTTTTTTGATAGTCCTGCAAAAATTGAGGTAGCTCCACATGGTACACCGCTTGAAAAAATTGTTCAATCTGGTTATCATGTTCCGAATTTTTATACTAAAGTCAACTTACTTAAACATATTCTACAAACCGATGATACGCTACAAAAAGTATTGGTTTTCATTGATACAAAAAAGAAAGCAGACCGTCTTTTTGAATTAATGCAAGTTGAATTTGAAGAGTCCATTGGCGTCATCCATTCTAATAAATCTCAAAATTATCGGTTAAATATTGTAGAGCAATTCCACTTAGGAAATTGTAAAACCTTGATTTCTACGGACATTATGGCAAGAGGTTTGGATATTTCCGATGTCACCCATGTCATCAATTTTGATACCCCAGAAGTCCCGACTAATTACATTCATAGAATCGGTCGAACAGGTCGAGCAGATAAAGCTGGACAGTCCATTACTTTTACCACCGAAGCTGAAATTCCTAATCAAGAAGCAATTGAAGCGTTGATGAATAAGGTCATTCCTTTATTACCCTTACCTGAAAATTTAGAAATTTCTACCGAATTAATCCCGCAAGAAAGAGTAGAACACACCCAGAAAAACTATCTTCCTTCCCCAAATATGAGTCAATCTAAAGGGGCTTTTCATGATAAAAAATTGAAGAATACTAAAGTTAATCGAGCGCAAGAAAAACGATTGGCAAGGCTTTTAGAAAAGAAAAAGGCTCGACGGAAGAAGAAGAAATGATGCAGGTTGCAGGTTGCAGGTTGCAGGTTGCAGGTTGCAGGTTGCAGGTTGCAGGTTGCAGGTTGCAGGTTGCAGGTTGCA
>JBGCFJ010000355.1:0-4083 GCA_045106885.1 Saprospiraceae bacterium | reverse complement strand
TGGGCACTACCAATCATCAGTAGTTTTCGCTCTCCTTTAAACTGTTTAATTAATGGAATCGGTGATGCTTCTATAGCAATTCCTAAAACTCTATCAATTCGAGTATCTCCGACTACCTCACAGTGCTCAATTTGATGCTGAGCCAATAACTCTTTAGAATGCTCCTCTTGCAAGAATAAATAGTCAAAACCTTGAATTACGGTTAAATACCATTTAGCATATTTTTTGAAAAAAAATTGGCTTTTTCTAAAAATTCCAGCAATTAAATAATGCTTGATTCTTCTTTTTTGCAAGGCACTTAGATAAAAATACCAAAATTCATACTTTATAAAAAAAACAAGTTTAGGTCGAACAATATCTAAGAATTGATTGGCATTGGAGGGGGTATCCAACGGCAAATAAAATACATAATCCGCTAATGGATAGTCTTTTCGTATTTCATAACCTGATGGGGAAAAAAAAGTTAACAGTATCTTATAATGAGGGTAATCTTGTTTCAGGTGTTCTATTAATGGCTTCCCCTGTTCAAACTCTCCCAAAGAAGCACAATGCATCCAAATAACAGGGGCTTTTTCGTTTTGAAAAGCATCGGTCAATTCGGTAAATATATTTTTCCTTCCAGCAACCCAAAGTTTAGCTTTGGGAGAAAAAATAGCCGCTAAGCGAATTCCTAATCCGTATACTTGAATAATGATTCGGTAAATGAAAATAGCAAATTGGTGCATCTTAGTCAGATAAAATAAATGTATTTATTTAGCAAAGGGCTTAGAACATGGGGCAGAGATGTGTATAGATAATCAGCTAAAAAATTAATCATACAAAAAATGATAAGTCAATATTTAAATCCGTTGGGATATTGACTGCAAAAAGATTTCAATTTATTTTTTGTGGTGCCGAAGCTACGCTTTGCCCTCCAGTTTGCTGAATAGTAACAAATAAATTTAAATGCTTTATCAAACTTCTTGGGGTAATTGTCTCATAGCTTTTCTTAAAAAGAAAAAACAAATGCCAGCAGACAAAATATCTGCAATAGGAAAAGCAATCCAAACACCTGTTAGATTATAATATCGTGGCAATAGTACAATTAAAGGAATTAAGCAAAATCCTTGTTTGGTCAAAGTTAAGAATAATGCAGGTATTGCCTTTCCTATGGCTTGGAAGTAGGCAGAACCAATCAATTGCATTAACACAAGCGGTGTTGCCAAAAAACTTATCCGAATAGCAGGGACTGTCATCGCAATTAATTCGGCATCTGTCGTAAATAAACTAGCTATTTCTTCTGCAAAAATCAAAATCATAGCAAAAAGACAAACAGCGATAATCGTACCTGATTTGATGGCTAATTGAATCACGGATTTGACTCGACTCCAATTTTCAGCACCATAATTAAATCCTGCAATGGGCAAAAATCCTTGCGTAATGCCCAACACAGGAAAATTAGCAAACATACTCGCTCTTTGGATAATACCATAAACAGAAACTGCCAATTCTCCTCCAAAACTAAATAACGTATTATTTAACACAATTGCCAAAATACTAATCACTCCTTGGCGAGCCAAAGTCACTCCTCCCAAAGAAAAAATCTCTTTAACAAGGGCAAATTTCAACTTTAAATTTGTAAATTTTGGTGTCAATTCAGATTTACCAGAAAAAAAGAACCAAAAAGTAAAAATGCCACTAGCTATATAAGAAATGGTTGTTGCCCAAGCAGCTCCTGCTATCCCCCACTCTAGCCAAATAATAAAGATTGGGTCTAAAATCAAATTCAAAATAGCAGGAATTAACATCGTAAACATTGCCACTTTAGGTACGCCTTCTGCACGAATCACACTATTCGTCATCATTGCCCACGCCAAAAAAGGAACTCCCATTAGAATAATCGAAAAATAAGTCTTCGCATAAGGCAAAATAGCTCCTTTTCCACCAAATAAATTTAAAATACTTTCTTGAAAAAAGTAGCCTATCGCTAAAAAAGTAAAGGCCAATAAAAAAGTAAGCGTTATTTGGTTACCAAAAATATTTCTGGCTCTTTCGGGGTCTTCTTCGCCTAAGGCCCTTGAAATCATGGAAGAACCACCAATTCCAATCGCCATTCCTGTACTAGAAATCAAGAAAGTAATAGGTAAGACCACAGTAATAGCACCGATGGCTACCGCCCCAACAAATTGCCCGACAAATATCGTATCTACAATCATGTAAATAGACATCACCAATATCCCAATAGATGCAGGAACTGCTTGTTCTAATAATAATTTACCAATAGGCGCTTGTCCTAATTTCTCAGATCGGGTCATATTTTCAATTTCGGCTGTAAAGGTACATTTTATCAAGGATTCTTCTTGGCTACCATCCTTTCATCCCAACAATCAGCAAACCTAAATTTATACCTTTATTTTAGTCTTTTTTCCCTAATTCTCTAAAAATAGCCTATTTTTTAGGAAGGTTTTACTATTTTTATTTGAGACAAATAACCTCAATAATAAATTATAAATCAGCACTAAATACATTACGATTAAATAGATAAAATAATTTTTTATTAAACTTAAATACAGAAAATTAACTTTTGTAAACAAATTATTACTTTTTATCAGCTAGTTTTGCATTTGAGGTAAGCCTAAAGCTAATTATTCATTGGTATATCCACATCCCCTTACGAAAATAGCTTTTGGCAAAAAATTAAGCAAACAAAGAAACGAAAGAGATAAATGGGCATAACACAACACTCATTAGCACAGCCTCCTGTAGCTAAATGGCAATCAAGCCTACTTAATTTAAAAAGTATAAAGCATAGTAAGTATTACTATCATTTAACTTGTATTTTCTCTTCTTTATTTTATACACCACCGTCCACCTACTGTACAAATTTAATGACTCTAAAAACGAATAAGTTTTTAGTGCTAAAATCTAATGTTTACAAAAGAGCTCATAGTATCTTGTTTTAGTTAACAGTGTTCTATTTATTTTGATTAAGAACATCCTTGAAACAGTTGATTCAATCTTGGAGTGTTATAATTTTGCATGACAAAAATTAGCACCTCCCTTTCAATCAAAAGATAGAAATCAGGTTGCCAGAAATTTCTGGCAACTTTTCTATTAATAAAATATAACTATGCCATTTTTCAATTAACAGAAAAAATACATTAAAAAATTGCGATTTAGCTTTATCATTTGTAAATTATGGTATCATAAACGGCCTACCTACTTTACAAATTGAATAAACACCCCGCAATAAGATAAAGATTACTTGAAACACGAATAAAACATCATGAACTTCATTAACCAATTTCAGAGCCGATTCTCCTTCCTTCTTCCAAATGATTTTGATACTTTTTTATCAATTACGCATCATGCAAAATTTAAAAAAGGGGAAAAAATTGTCGATTTCGGAGATAAAAAGAAAAAAATTATTATTATTCTAAGAGGGATGGTTCGAGGATTTATTATTAACTACCAAGGGCGAGAATTAACGACTTTCTTATTTCAGGAAAACGCCACTTTTTCAGCTTACGAACCACTTATTTTAGAAAAACCCACACACCATGCTTTTGAATGTTTAGAGGCCACAGAAGTCCTCTTATTTGAATATAAAGATTTAGAAACTTTAACGGATACTAATCCTAGAATAAAAAAAGTCATGGATAGTATTATCATGGATAGCTTATCTATAGCACTTCAAAGAAATGAAAGTTTCATTAAAGAGAGTCCTGAAAAACGGTATCTTCAATTTATGAAAAATCACAGTGATTTACTACGAAGAGTTTCTCAAAAACACATTGCCTCTTATTTAGGAATTACCGCTGTATCCTTTTCCAGATTAAAGAAACGGGTTTATATGCAACAGGAATAAAACAGTTGGCAGTTTACAGTTAAGGAATGGAATTAGGCGCTTACACAAATTTTAAAACCAACGAATTGTCGATAATTGTTAATCTCAGCTTCAATTTCAACCTCAAATTCCCGCCGAAGGTGGTTTAAAATTGAAAATTGAAAATTGAAAATTAAATTTTACTTAGGTACTTATTTGAAATTTAGGTCCACTTACCAAAAATAACGACCAAATCTATCGTTTAACACTTCAAAAGA
>JBGCFJ010000354.1:0-1840 GCA_045106885.1 Saprospiraceae bacterium | reverse complement strand
CAATTCGTCAAATTGCTGAACATCTTTTGGATAGGTCCATTGCCTTTTATCTTTTATACTAGGCATCATAAACTCAATGGCTTGTCTTAAAGTACCATTTGGTGTTTGATAATTCCATAAATTATCCGCTGGAATGGAGGCTATTTCTGCTAGAATAACATAGCCTTCAATATTAAATAAGGAATAATTATAGGGCTTAGTTCGTTCTAATTCGTCAGGAAAACCACCTTTTTTATCCATTTGAGCAACTAGTAATTTTTTATATTGTTTCCTACAGTCTTCCAATATTTCTGGGCGGTCTGCTAAATCAGCAAAGGCTGCGACTTGCGCTGCCCACCAAGTGCTATGATTATTGCCGTGGTCTTTTTCTTTTAAACCGTAAGGATGCGTAATTAACCAAGTAACGTATTCCTTAAACCAGTTTTTTAGCCCTTTATAATCGGGTGCTGTTAAATAATTTAATGCTGCTAATACCTGAATACTTTTAGCAACTTCTATCAAATGAATGGTATCTATAATGCCAATACCTCGACCAGTCACCCGCCCTTTAATTGCTTGTGCATATAATAAATGTGGACTCATTTTGGTATCTGCATGGATAAACCATGCCTTCAAATGCATCAATGCCTTATCCGCGTATTTTTTGTCTTTAGTAATTTTATAAGCGGCTGTCAAACTAGCCACCCAACGACTTAAATCTCGCATGGCTAAACGATGCGCAATAAAATTTTCTGGATTGGTTTTTCCATCTTTTCGCATATAAGGGCCATCGGGGTCTGCTGGATTAGGCCACCAATAATCTCCTTCTGAGTAAAAATCGTTCGGTGTTCCCGCACTTCTTTCACATATTGTTGAAGTTAAAGTAATAGGTTCTTTTTCCAAATAACTATTTGCTTCTTCAATAATTTCCTGCTGAGAGAAAAGGGTAGGTTTTTCTGTTAAATCAACTGTATTGGGAGATTTACAACTTATACCAATTAGTAATATACAAAAGAAGTACCTGTACAAAATTTAGGAATTAATGAATTTATAAATGCCGATATTACCTATATCATTCCTGATAGAATAGGCAATTTATTTTACATGTTTTTCAATTACTTTCTTAAAATCTTCTTCTGATTTTACTTGGCTATTTCCCTTCTCCCAAGCTGCTAGAAAAGCATATTCAACTTCATTAGGTGCATTTTTAAAAATATAAGTATGCGTTAAATCATCTTTAATCTTTTCAGGTTGTAGCTTTTTATCCGCAAAAATGGCCATCCCCATATAGTCTTTATGGAAGGACTGTTTCCCCCAAGTGTAGGTGTAGAATTTATTACCGTTTTCACCCGTTTGGTCTGTTTCAATATGCTTAACAATACCCGTCGCAAAGTAAGCACCTTGGGGTAGTTGTCCCTTGGTTATTTTTAAACCAATAGTAGAGTAGGGTTGACCCGCTGCTAAAGACCAATCTTGTATCAAATCCATTTTTTGTCCTGCGATTTCTAAATCGATAAAAGTGGTGCGAATAGTGGATTGATTATCTCCGTTTTCCACTACTATAAGTTCTTTATTCGCAGATTTAGAAAGTGTATAAAGAGAATCTTGATACCAAATGGCAGGACTACCGATACCTAAAGAATTACCTACTTTTAGCACATCAGAACCCCAATCCATAATATTGTGGTAATTCCAACTAACTGTATCCATCACTAAGTCGGTCACACTTTTGGCATAAATATCAAAGCGGTGACGACTATCTGCATAATATCGATAAGCAATCACATCATTTTCTAATACAGGCCCTTCGAACATTATCCACTTGCTTTGCGTGGCTAAGTTATTCGGAATGCTTAACTTT
>JBGCFJ010000353.1:0-4681 GCA_045106885.1 Saprospiraceae bacterium | reverse complement strand
ATTAGGAGTAGACGTAACTGTTACCCAGCCTTCTTTCGTACATCCACCTTTTTCTACCGTAACTTCATAATTACCAGGCGGCATATCTTTAATGACAATATTATCACTTGTTCCTTGAACAGTACCAGCTCTAGGGCCAGTTACCGTTACCCAATAAGGAGGGCTTGAATTGGCTACATCAATATTTATCCAACCAAAATTACTCCCACAAGGAGCAGGAGTCGCTGAAAAAGTAGCCGCAAGCGAAGTACCTGAATTGGTCAACGCTATATTATTTTTCATCAATTCACAGCCCATTGCATCCGTTACTTTTACCGTATAGACACCTGCTGGTAAATTGTCAATTTTATAGTTCTTATCCGAAGTTGTATAAGTATTCCAAATAGAATTATCTGCATTATCCCAAGCTATAGTAAATGGAGCTTTCCCCCAAGCAATAGCGATATCAATCGAACCTTTAGAAGCTCCACAAGATATATGATTCGGAGTTGCGGTGTATTCTAGATTACAAGCACTTGAAGGCGTACAAGTAATTAATAAGTCGTAAGTTCCCACATGAACTTCACTATCTACAATCACATAATAAGTACCCGCAGGTGCATTATTATATATAATTTGTTCTGTTTTTCCATTGGCGTTACTAGTAATGGCTTGCGCTAAACAAGTCGGCGTATTGCAATCATTACTTAATAACAAAATATCCAAATCTGTATCTGCCTCTTTAATAGACAAATCGATTTGAAGAGTTCCTGCATCGGTTGTCGTAAATTTATATACTTTTTCTGGACCAGAAAAAGTATAGTCATTACATTGATAATCCCAAATTACATTGGTTCCCCCTTTATTCGTTTGGTTGGTGATAGCCACGCCACAGGATGCGTCTATGGCATAGTCACAAAACCCATCTCGCACATTTTGTGCAGTTAGGTCATTGATGGCAACCATAGCCAGTAAACAAAAAATCCATTTAGTAAACGTGTGTAAACAATTCTTCATGGTCAAAATGATTGGTTTTGAAAATGTTTTTCACTACTTAAGGGGTGTTCCCTCTAATCTTTATTAAATTCCATTTTCAAGCGGATAAGGAAGCTCCTTAACAACTTTCTTGAGGGCTATTCTGACAATAAATGAGCAATAATCATTTACTATTGAAATAAGCACCTGTCCATTTTTAATCAGCAGTTTTTCAGCCAACGATATGATTAGGTATTGAGTTATTACCTCATTAAACAATGAGGTATCCTAAAACATAATCGCTTAATATTCCGCTTCCTTAATTAGTGAAGTTAACTTTCTTTGAGACTATCTTTTATTTAAAAGTCTCATAAAAATCTCTTCTGTATGAAAATTTTAATATTTATTTAAGTTTTTAGTATCAACTAAATTTCTATTAAAACTTTCAACTAATTCGGTTAACGAATAGCTAAATTGTTTACTTAAAATGGTTGGAATAAAATGTAAAATAGAGTGAACGTTAAATTCAGAAAAGTGTGGAGGAAGGTAATATAGGAGAAATCCCTAAGTCTAATAAAAACCATAATAGTCCTTAAAGCAACAACTGTTTTGAACAGTGTTGTCAATAAAAAGCCATTAAATTGTTTAAATTAAAAAAATGAAAATTAGTCAATTTTAATCAAGAAAGAATCATTGGTTGATGATAATCAACACAAGATTTCCTTAATAACTAATTCGTCAATTTAGGGTGGTAATTCCAAAACAATCCCACGAACTTTCTCTGTCAGGACTTATACAATAGAACACCTCAGATTAGGAAGAAACAAATAATTTTTGTGTCATAATAACCTGCTGATGATTCTGTTGAATCCCCTTAGAGTTCATGGATAGTAATAGGACTAGATTTGCTAAAATACTTCTTAAAAGTATTTATTTGGAAAGCAATTGTTTCAACAAAGCTAAGTAAAAGTAATACAAAGTGAAAGTTTTGAGTCGTATATTTTAAAAGCTAATTAGTTGGTTTCACCTTAAAGGAATAAGTTTATAAAGAATTTCAACCCATTAATTAACTGAAAACTAAGGTATTAATAAATAACTGCTAATTGCCGACATATCAGAAGATAATCAATTTTCAGGGAGAAGCCCCATTAATTTTTCTAAATAATGGTAATCAATACCAAATTCTGCTTTTAGGTCTGTTATTTTCTTTAAATACGTCGATTTATCATAAGTATTTGAATGTTTTTGCCCAACAATCATTACGTTCTTGCCTGTATGTTCTGTGGAAATAAATTCAAACACTTTTGTTTTATAGCCCGCAGTTTCCAATAATAAGGCACGAATAGTGTCCGTAATCATCTCTGCTTGGCGTTCTTTCAAAATACCAAAATCTAGTAATGGTTGTAAAGTTTTGCTGCCTTTAATTTGTTGGCGAACCTGTTTATGACAACAAGGCGCACAAATAATTAATTGAGCATTTGCTTGAATTCCCTTATAAATAGCATCATCGGTAGCGGTATCACAAGCATGAAGGGCAATCAAAATATCGGTAGCAGCTAATTGAAAGTCACTAATATATCCCTCTTCAAAAGACAATTGTTGAAAGCCTACTTTTTGAGCAATACCATTACATTTATCAATCAAATCTGTCCTAACTTCAATCCCTTTTACCCTAGCAACCGTTTTAAAAATATTGATGAGATAATCATATAAGGCAAAAGTTAAATATCCCTTACCTGCTCCCATATCCACAACGTCGATGTGCTTTTGGTTTTTTAAAATAGGATGCTGCCGAACCAAGCCATCAATAATCTCAATGAATTTATTGATTTGTTTATATTTATCTCCTTTATCTTTTTGAATTCTCCCTTTAGCATCTAATACCCCCAAGGCTTTTAAATAATGGGTTTCGGTAATAAATCTTTGCTTTGTTTTATCGTGGCTTCGTGCAGGCAAAGTAGAAAAAGTAGGCTTGTTACGTCGAATTTTTGCAATGCCTTGACTTGACAATTCTAAACTAATATCTTCTTTAATCGTAAATAAGTTCGCAATAAAAAATTGATGCGCTAATAATCGTTTTATTTCTTCAAGACCTTTGTCTAACAAAAAGTTCTTAGTAATATCTTTTGTTTTATGTCTAAAAACAGTGGATACATGTAAAGCCTTTTTAATTATGGCTAATTTAAAAATTGCCTTTTTCAAATCACTTTTAGAATCTCTATTTTTACTAAGTGTTAAACGGACAAAAGTATTGTCGCTAACGCTTTGTTCTAATGTATGTAGAAATATTTCTTGTTGGCTCATTTATTCTATTTCGAAATTAGGTCAGACATTAAATCACAAAATGTAAAACTATTATTAAATTATCAAAACCAAAAAGATTCCTAGATTTACCTTCCTACCCTAAAAGGGCTATATTCAAAAAAAAATTATAATAATTTCTTTTTGGTATAGAATTTGAATAAACCTTCTAATGTAAAACATCCCTCATTTTTTATTTTCTACCAACCGATTCCCCCTTTTTTTAAGCATCCCCTTTCATGCACCAATCATTTTAGGAAACCCTCTTTTACACCCCTATTTAATTTATTGGCCACCATTATGCTAATTATTATCATCAATAATTTAATGGTTACTGCATGCTTTGTTAAACACTAACGCATAAGGGAACAAATGACTCTATTTAAAAAAAACAACTTTATCAACTTACGAATATTAGGGCCTTTTTGCCTATTGATATGGAGTGGTTTCACTCCATCTTTTAACCAAAACCAAAACCCGAATCTTTCATTTGAGACAAATGATCACGTTATTGTGGTCAAAAACAACACCGTTATCTTTGATTATTTTGAGCAAGCTGATAACAAAGATCCCGTGCAAATTCGAGTAATTGAAACGCCTAAATTTGGAGAGGTAATACTAAATGAGGATCAATCATTTGGCTATACACCTACTCCGAATTTATGCGAAGAAGAAGACCAATTTACTTACCTAATGACTGCTGGTGAGCAATCGACCAAAGTAATCGTCTCCATTGAAATTCTATGTGAATCCCTTACTATTTTTAACGGAATTGCTTCGGATGAGCAGGACAAAAAATTAGAAACATTTAAAGTATTAGGAATTGAAAATTTTCCTAATAATGTACTCCATATTTTTGATAACAATGGCAAAGAGATTTACGAAGCGGAAAGCTATCAAAACAACTGGGCTGGTGATGTAGATTCATCCGAACATTTAGTCGAAGAAAATCTATATTATTACGTTTTTAACGATGGAAAAGGCAATTATTATTCAGGTTATTTAATGAAAAACGAAGTCAAAAAATAAAACATCAACAATTAATTTACGAAATAAAAAGAAGACCAACTAAAAAGAATTTTCGAGTATGCCAGACAACCATACTTTCAGCTAAAAATTAAAATGTTTCAACTTTTTTAAGCATCAATACTAAAGTGTTATGCTTGTGTTTTACAAATTGAATGAGATAAACTCGAAGCCAAGGTTAACGCCTTGGCTTTTTTGGTTTACAGGATGACGTGATTTTTCAGGATTAACAGGATGGGTATACGAGATAATTCCGAAGGCAACTTGATATAAATCTTTCGTTAAGGTGTGAAAAAAGGAATTACTTTTCACTAAAATCTACTCCTTTGTATAAAGATTTTAAAGAAATCTTGGCTATCCGTCTAGTGTTGTAAATAGTTGATTATAAATCAATTGTAAC
>JBGCFJ010000352.1:0-9334 GCA_045106885.1 Saprospiraceae bacterium | reverse complement strand
AAAAATATACAGTCGTTGCAACTGATTTAAGAGGTTATGGTGATAGCGGAAAGCCAAAGACGGACGAAGCGCATTACCCTTATTCTAAAAGAGCTATGGCAAAAGACCAAGTGGAAGTAATGACAGCCTTGGGTTTTGAGAGATTTAAAGTTATTGGTCATGATCGAGGCGCAAGAGGCGCCCACCGAATGGCATTAGATTTTCCTGACAAAATAGAAAAACTAGTGCTATTGGATATTCTACCAACTTTATGGTTGTATGACCATACTGACCAAGCATTTGCGACCAATTATTGGCATTGGTTCTTTTTGATTCAGCCTTACCCTTTACCAGAAATGCTGATTGGTAATAGTGCAGATTTTATGGGTAAAGCCATCTTTGGACCATTGGCTGCATCAGGGGCTTGTACGCCTGAATCTATCGCTGCTTATAATCGAACGGTTAAAGATGCTGCTATTTTACATGCTTCTTGTGAAGATTATCGAGCAGGGGCTACGATTGATTTAGTACATGACCGAGCAGATTTTGAAGCACGGATTCAGTGTCCCCTGCTTATCCTTTGGGGGGCAAAAAATCCAGCTTATCAAAAACAAGATGTAATTAGTATATGGAAAGAAAAAGGGGTTAATGTAAATGGAAAAGCAGTTGATTCAGGACATTTTATTGCGGAGGAAGTACCAGATAGTTTATTAGAAGAGGTGGCTAAGTTTTTGTAAACTAAGTAATACGACAAAAATAAACTAACATCTTTTACTTGGACGAGCATCGCTTATTTTCACCACAGAGGGACAGAGTACACAGAGGGCACAGCGTTTTTTTGACGAGTATAGTTCAATTTGTTGGCAGAAAGTTGTTAACTTAAATTTGTCTGAGTACTTAAATGATTTTTTATTGGTAGTAAAGCCTTCAGGCTTTCCCGTTCGGTGACCTTTAGGTCAGCGTGTCCATGGAGAAAAGTACTAGTCAACCATAAAACAGGTCTAAAGACCTTTGACGGGAAAGCCTGAAGGCTTTACTACCAGTTATTATTTGCCATATTTCTCAATCCAAGCCAATACCCCACCTTCCAAATTACGCACATTAGAAAAACCATGCATTTCTAAAATCTGTTGTGCTTTGCCACTTCTTGCACCAGAACGGCAATGTACCACAATTTCTGCATCCTTATGTTCTTCTAAATTATCGACTTCATCCATTACATCGCCAAGTGGAATTAATTTAGCACCTAAATTAAATTCATCATATTCGTAATCTTCACGAACATCGATGAATACAAAAGTCTCTTTTTTGTCTAATTTTTCTTTTAATTCTGTTACGGTAATATCCATATTATTTTAATTGTTAGTAATGCCAAGTGTTGCTTGGCGAATTTTATATAATGACACCAAGCAGAGCTTGGCACTACAGAATACGCTTAAAAGAATACAAAAATAGCATATCAAAAGTTCTTTGTATAAAAAAAAGAAGTGTCTATAGAATTAAATGTAAGCTTTATACTATTTTTAGGATTATTGTTAGCAGAACTAATTAATTCGAGGCTATACTAAAGTCTCGTAACTCGTTAAACACCTACGAATGCCAATTCTACGATTAGAAAATGTTATTAAAACATATCAAAAACATACTGCCGTGAACAATGTCAGTTTTGAAGTTCCCAAAGGGAGTGTTTTTGGTTTATTAGGCCCTAATGGGGCAGGGAAGACCTCCCTGATTCGAATTATTACCACGATTACTGGCGCTGATTCTGGCGCTGTTTATCTAGATGGTGAAAAATTAAATAGCAACCATCCGAGTCAAATTGGCTATATGCCAGAAGAACGTGGTCTTTACAAAAAAATGAAGGTGGGTAACCACTTGATGTATCTCGCTCAATTAAAAGGCTTGTCTAAAAAAGAAGCGAAGGAACAAATCAAATATTGGTTTGAAAAATTCAGTATTTCTGATTGGTGGGATAAAAAGGTGGAAGAATTGTCTAAGGGAATGCAGCAAAAAATTCAATTTATTGCGACTGTTATCCACCGACCTAAATTACTGATTTTAGATGAACCCTTCTCTGGTTTAGACCCCATTAATACCAATTTGATTAAATCGGAAATTGATGAAATGAACCAGAATGGGACCAGCATTATTTTCTCTACGCACCGTATGGAACAAGTAGAAGAAGTTTGCCAACATATCGTCTTAATCAATCAAGGACAAAAAGTATTAGAGGGAAAAGTAACAGATGTAAAAAATAGATTTAAAGATAATCTTTATAAAATAAAATATACAGGCACCTTACCTGACAATTTACGAATGACGGATGCTGCGGATGATTCCTATAAAATTATTGGACAAGACAAAAAATCTATTACTGTTCAAGTAACGGAAGAAAGTGCTTCCAATAAATTATTGAATTACCTCATTAGCAAGGGCGTTCATATCCAATCTTTTAATGAAATTTTGCCCACGCTAAACGAGATTTTCATCAAACAAGTTGGTGAAAGCGAGGAGTAGAGCAGTAGGCAGTAAAACAGTTTGCAGTAGGCAGTTTCTTTATTAAGTCCCAATTTAAAAATGGAGCAAATAAGCGCCTTTTGAAAATTGTTACTTGAAAATTTTAAATTGAAAATTAAAAAACACCTCTAATGAATAAATTGTGGTTAATCGTCCAAAGAGAATACCTCACAAGGGTTCAGAAAAAATCCTTTATTTTAACGACTTTATTAATTCCTTTTTTCTTCCTTTTATTTACCGTTGTTGTTAGCTTCATTTTTAGTTACGAAGAAAATGAGAAAAACAAAATTGCCATCATTGACGAGGGAGGCATTATGAATAAGACGATGAAGGATGAGAATGATATTTATTATTCTTTTCCAAACGAAGATTTAGCGAGTCTAAAAGAAAAAGTAGCTAAAGAAGAATACAATGGGGTCTTAGTGATTCCAAAACCAAGTAGTGTAGAAGTTAAAGATTTTACGGTCAATTATTATACGGAAGACCAGTTGAGTTTAACGACTCAAATTGCACTCGAACGGAAAATAGGGCGTAAAATTCGAGATTATAAAATAGCTACTTTAGGCTTAGATAAAGACCAATTAGAAACGCTGCGTAGTAATGTTTCTATTGACCCCGAACCTATCAAAGAAGGGGCGCAAAATCAGAGTTCTATTACAGGAAATATCCTAACTGCGGTTGGTATGATGCTCGGTTTTATTATGGTGATGATTATTTCCATTAATGGTTCTCAGGTAATGATGGGCGTTATGGAAGAAAAAACAAATAGAATTGTGGAAGTAATGGTCTCTTCCGTGAAGCCTTTTGAATTGATGTTAGGAAAATTAGTAGGCATTGGTGGCGTTACCTTGACTCAAATGGCGATTTGGGCAATACTTTTTCCACTTATATTTTTAGGCGCACAACTATTTTTTGGCATTGATACTTCTCAAACACAATTAGAAATGGCAACCGCTGGTTCTGGTATTAGTGAAGAACAAGCACAAGATATGGCACTTCAAATTTTTACAGAAATTAGTGCGATTAATTGGTGGTTGATTATTCCTGCTTTTATCATCTATTTATTGCTAGGCTTTTTTATGTATAGTTCATTGTATGCTGCTGCTGGTTCTGCAATTGGCGACGATTTAAGTGAAGCACAGAAGTTGACTTTGCCGTTAACGCTACCTATTATTTTGTCTTTCTATACGATGATTCCAGCCATGCAAGCACCGAATGGAAGCTTAGCTACTTGGGGGTCTATTTTCCCAATTAGTGCGCCTTTTATTATGCCTGCACGATTGGCCTTTGACCCGCCTATGTGGCAAGTAGCTTTGTCTTTAGCATTATTAATTGCGACCACGGTCTTTTTTGTATGGATTTCTGGACGGATTTATCGAGTCGGTATTTTCTTATACGGGAAGAAAGTTACTTTTACGGAGATGGGGAAGTGGTTGTTTTATAAAGACTAAGTAGCTTAAATTGTAGATCCAACTGAATCAGGTTTGCACAAATTTTAAATCCCCCTACTTTTAGTCCTTTTTTGACAATATTTTAAGACAAAGACCATCTTATGCTAAAAAAACATTAAATCGCAGGCACAATTTTTATTTGGGTTAATGACTCCTTACTTTTAGGAAACCCAAGAGCATCATTTTATGCTTAAAGGGACTTAATAAATAATACGCTGCATATAAAATTTGCATAGCTTATTCATTTCTAAATCCCTAAAAATCGAACGTTTTGCGTATGAAATTCCTTTACTACCCTTTAGCTGCGCTATTTTTATGTTTAAATATGGCTTGCGATACAGTTCAGCCTAAACCCAAAATTGATATTGAACCAGAGAAAGAAAATAGGATAGAAGCCCCGACTAGACCTGCTGCACAAAGTCCAACGATTTGGCATAATCCAAAAATGCTAACGCAAAGGCTTGGTGATTTATCTGATAAAACGGTTGCTAATATCGGGGCTGGACCTTACGGCTATTTCTCCATTGAGATTGCGGATGAAGCTAAAAAGGTCATTGCTATAGATATTGACCCCAAAGCGATTCATTTTATAGATAGTATGCGGCGACAATTATTGCCTTTGGCAATACAAGATAATTTAGAAACTCGCTTGGTAGAACCAGACAATCCTAAATTACGGTTTGAGGAAGTGGATGTGGTGACCATTAGAGAAACTTATGCCTATTTACCCAATAGATTAAACTATTTAAAAATATTGAGAAAGGGAATAAAGGATGGAGGAAAGTTATTGATTGTTGATTTCAAAATGCGGAAACTGCCAGAAGGACCACCACAATCAGAGAAAGTACCGCTTTTTCAGGTAGAGCGAGATTTAGAAAAAGCAGGTTACCGAGTAGCATTTGTGGATGATTTATCTTTGGCTTATCAATATATAGTTGTTGCTGTAAAAGAGTAATGTGAAAAGGAGGTACTATAAAGCACCTCCTTTTATTTAATTTATCTTGTAAATCTTGAATAATTTTGTTCTTCTGTCTAGAACTCTGCATTCCCAGGCGTCCGAGGAAAAGGAATCACATCTCGGATATTTGCCATTCCAGTAATGAATAAAATGATTCGCTCAAAACCTAAGCCAAATCCAGCGTGCGGCGCACCACCAAATTTTCTAAGCTCTAAGTACCATTTTAATTCATCCTCATGCACATCCATTTCCTGCATTCGCTTACGCAATTTATCCAAACGCTCTTCTCTTTGCGAACCACCGATGACTTCCCCAATACCAGGGAATAAAACATCCATTGCTGCTACTGTTTTTTCATCGTCATTCATCCGCATATAAAATGCTTTGATGTCTTTCGGATAATCTCTAACAATAACGGGCTTTTTAAAATGCTTTTCTACCAACCATCTTTCGTGTTCTGCCTGCAAATCAATGCCCCAATCTACAGGGAATTCAAATTTACCTTTTTTATAAGGCTTAGAACGCTTTAAGATATTAATAGCTTCGGTATAAGTAATTCTAGCGAAATCGTTTTCGATAACAAATTTTAAGGTATCAATCAAACTCATTGGACGACGTAACTCCTTCTTCATGTTCTTCTCCATGTCCTGAATATGCTTGTCCAAGAAAGCTAAATCATCTGGATAGTTCTCTAAGATATAGTTAATGATATACTTAGAGAAATCCTCTGCTAAGTCCATATCATCATAAATATCTGCAAATGCAATTTCTGGTTCTATCATCCAGAATTCTGCTAAGTGCCTAGTCGTATTAGAGTTTTCTGCTCGGAAAGTCGGACCGAAAGTATAAACCTTACCTAAAGACAAAGCACCAATTTCTGCTTGCAATTGCCCCGAAACGGTCATATTCGTTGCCTTGCCAAAGAAGTCTTGGCTATAGTCAATGCTGCCATCTTCTGTTGTCGGCGCGTTATTAGGTTCAAAAGTGGTAATTCTAAACATTTCACCTGCCCCCTCTGCATCACTACCCGTGATAATCGGCGTATGCATATAATAATAGCCCTTATCGTTGAAATACTTATTGATGGCAAAAGCCACACCATGCCGAATACGGAAGACTGCACTAAAAGTATTGGTACGCATTCTAAAGTGCGCCTTTTCCCGAAGGAATTCCATTGACTGCTTCTTTGCCTGTAATGGATATTCTGATAAATCGGTATCCCCTAAAATCTCAATGGTTTCTGCCATTAATTCTACGGCTTGACCAGCACCCTGAGATGCTACTAATTCTCCCGTTGCTGCAATACAAGCATGAAAACCAATTCGCTTTATCGTTGCTTCGTCAATTTTATCAGGGTCAATTACTACTTGAACCGTATTAAAAGTAGAGCCATCATTTAATGCTACAAACCGATTATTTCGAAATGCTCGAACCCAGCCTTTAACGGTTATCGTTGCTCCAATCTGTGGAGCTTTTAAAACATCAACAATTTCTGTACGCTTACCCATGATAATGAATATTAGAAGTTACTAGAGGTTATTGAAAGTTATTATTACAAATAATAACTTTTTTATTAAAAGAAGGCGCAAAATTAAAGAGAATCCACTGATTATTCAAGCATTCTCTTTTTTACGCTATAAAAGTTATTTTAAAAGGAATTGATATAATAATCGGATAGTTAATAGAAAAGTTCCGCTTTATAAAAACAAAATCACCATGACTCTCAAAATCATGGTGATTTAATATGCTTAAGCTATGCTTTTGTTTGCTGTTTTTAACTAATTACTTTTTGATTGACCTCGACGTTTTCAAAATTAGCAGTTCGAATTTTCAATAATTTTCCGAGCCTAAAAAAGGCACTTTTCCACTCTTCATCTGCAAAATGCTGTCTGCCTTTTTTAAAACCTTTTAAAAGCGAGAAGTAATGATTTTGACTCTTCCAAATATTTAAATCTAGATTCATCTCTTCTAAGGTTTCTAAAATTTCAACGAGTAATTGTACTTGACTTTCTGGTACGCCTACATGCTTTAATTTCTGAATTTCATAAAAGATACGTTCTCCTGCTGCCAGTCTTAAAGTTTGAGGATGGATGATTTTTAAATTCCATTTTGTTAACTCTTTAGACAAGCGTTTTAATTCTCGAATATGCATAATAGAAGCATCAAAAAACTGATGTAAATCTGTATTGATGACATGCTTTAAGGCACTTTGATAAACATCGGGAATAGGAATATCACTATTCTTCATGCCCATCATGAGCTGATAATTATCATTATAAATCTCTCTGAAATCTTTCTCTATTTGAGCCAACGTCTTTTTATTAATTTGATCAAATATTTTCCGTTTTTCATCTCGGAATAAGTGCCAAATTGAAAATTTTTCAGAAGAAAAATAAGTTTGCATTAAGCCTATTACTCTACCTAAATCTGTTGCCCTAAATCCTTCTAATAATTCTTCTCTTGCTTCTTGGTACAAAGCATTAGGCATTCCTACAGAGAGATTACCGATAATATTTTGCTGCCCTAGGTATAAAACAGAAAAACTGAAGGCTTTTCGAGAATGCGTAATTTTTGAATTAACTGTTGTTCGACCAATTACAAGGCGATAATTCCCTGCAATGACACGGTCGAAAGATTCATTTTCGACTTTATAATTAAAGAGCGATAATTGGTCAGGATTTGGTGCAAATAAAGAAGCACAAGCATAGTGCATACCAACTCTTTCTAAATCTAAGCGAGTAGGAATGACCACATTTCTATAGCTGACTGCTCCATTCTCGAATACATTACTAGGGATTTTTTCTAATCGCTCTTCAAATGCAGGATGTAAATCTACTCCTGAAACTTGTTTGGCGTAGGCAACAGCTCGTAGTGCATATTGTAAAACCTGATTGGTTTCTAGTCCAGAAATTTCATCAAAAAACCAAGCACAACTGGTATACATTAAAATAGCATTCCGCTGCATTTCTAAGAGTCGAAAAACTTTTGAAACCTCATGCTTATTTAAGTCCTTAGTGGCATGTTTTTCTAAGAAAATTTTTAGTGCAGCTTCACCTCGGTCTTGAATCAGATGGATATATTCATTTCTAGCATCCCAAGGAGCGACTATTAAATCGGAGGCTTCTACCTCGTAAATAGGGATTAACTTATCCCGTAACCAATCTAATAATTCCCGTAGTGGTTGTCGCCAATTTTGACTCCAACCATTACCCGTATCTGCTCGACAGCCACAATTAGACCGCCATCGTTCTACACCATGTACACAACTCCAAGAACTATTTTCATGAATTTCTACCTCATAAGTTGGTGGAAATTTTGCTAAATAATCACTGTAGTTGGTGATGATAGCTAAGTTATTTTCTTCGATATGATTTAAGCAAAATGCTAGAGCCATTTCACCATGTTTGTGGTGATGTCCATAACTTTCGCCATCTGTTGCTACATGCACCAATTGTGGTTCATCATTATCATCAAAAGTACTAACTAGCCGTTCTGCGAAGTGTTTCCCGTTATTTAAAATGCCTTTGAAAGCAACATCTTGGGCGACATTTCCATCATAGAAAAATAAGGCAATAGATTTTCCAGAAGGTAGTTTGCACAAATAAGGTCTTCTAGGGTCTACACTTGCATGACTTAATGCCGTCCAATGGTCCTCTCCTATTTTACGAATAGCTTTTGCTTGCCGAGGCGCTAAAATGGTATATTTAATACCATGCTCAGCTAATGTTTCTAAACTTTGGGTATCTGCAGCTGTTTCTGCTAACCACATTCCTTCAGGTTTGCGCCCAAACCTACTTTCAAAATCTTTGATTCCCCAAATAACTTGGGTTTCTTTATCTCGCTGATTCGCCAATGGCAAAATCATGTGACTATACGCTTGCGCAACTCCAGAACCATGACCATTAAACGCTTTTTGGCTTAACTGGTCAGCACGTAAAATTTTGTTATAGGTATCCTTGTCCGCTTTTTCCATCCAAGAGAGTAGTGTAGGACCAAAATTGAAACTAATTTTTTGATAATTATTTACAATTTTAGTAATTTCTTCTCCTTCTTTGATTCTAGCGGCGGCATTTGGGGCATAACACTCAAAATTAATGCGCTCATTCCAATCGTGAAAAGGAGCGGCAGAATCTTGTCGTTCTACTGTTTCCAACCAAGCATTCTCTCTAGGCGGTTGGTAAAAATGCCCGTGAATACAGATATATTTATGTTTTTGACTCATATTGCTAAACTGTTTGAATGACCTTAGGAACGATGTAGAAATAGATTTACTAATTTATCGATTAGGTTACTTAGTAGTCCGTCCAGTTAATATTGTCGGGTAATTTGGCGACTTTTAAAGCTGTACGTCGTTAAAAATACTCGCCATAGCAAAGGCTATGTCTGCGTTTTTTGCCTAGTACAACTTCAAAATTCATCCAAATACAAC
>JBGCFJ010000351.1:0-4672 GCA_045106885.1 Saprospiraceae bacterium | reverse complement strand
GGGTATTCCTGTTCCTTGTTTGATGGCTTGTCTATCTTATTATGATAGTTATAGAAGTGCTAGATTACCAATGAATTTGGTACAAGCGCAAAGAGATAATTTTGGGTCGCATACCTATGAGCGATTAGACCAAGAAGGTAGTTTTCATTACGAATGGTAGCCGTATAAGGCGGTTGTTTTCCACAGCCGCCTTATTTGGTAAGGTCCATTTATAAGTAGAGCGACTATAGAAAACAGCCGCCTTGTAAGAACTCTTGTTAAGTGACGAGGTAGAAATAAAGTGTGCCAGAGTACGCAGTTGTTTTTTCTTTTAAGGATTCTTTAAAAACCGCATATAGCCTTTGCTACATAAGGCTTTTTAAAGGTTTCTTAGAAGTAAATAAGAACAATGCCTGCTCCGATTCATCGGGGTAATGTGGCTCAATTTATTCCTGCGTCGTCACTAATCTTAATAAAATCCTGACATCTTGTAATTATGAATAACATTATCAAACCAGAACCAACCATTATCTTTATTTTTGGTGGAAGTGGAGATTTGGCCAATCGAAAATTGATTCCAGCTTTATATAATCTATATTTGGATAACCACATGCCCGAAAAATTTTCGATTATCGGGTTAGGACGGACTAAATTTACAGACAAACAATATCGAGATAAAGTATTTGGTGGGGTAAAAGATTTCTCTCGGCAGAAAGGGACTAAAGAAAAGTGGGCAGCTTTTTCTAAAGCGGTACATTATCAAGTAAGCGATATTTTTGATGAAAAAAGTTACCAGCAATTAGGAAAGGAAATAGACAAAGTAGAAGAAGAATGGGGCGAACACCCTAATGTCATTTTTAATTTATCCATTGCACCAAGTTTGATGGATGACGTGGTAACTAATCTGGGTAAATCAGGTATATGTACTGACCCAGAATGTACTCGTTTGGTAATAGAAAAACCATTTGGCCATGATTTAGAAAGTGCCAAATCGTTAAATAAGTTATTGACGACTTATTTTGAGGAGCGTCAGATTTATAGAATTGACCATTATTTAGGGAAAGATGCGGTACAAAATATATTAGTCTTCCGTTTTGCCAATTTATTATTTGAGCCTATTTGGAACCATAATTATATTGAGCATGTCCAAATAACCGTTTCTGAGAGTATTGGCGTGGGAGATAGAGGTGGTTATTATGATAAGTCAGGTGCTTTACGGGATATGGTCCAAAATCATGTCTTACAATTATTATGTTTTGTGGCCATGGAGCCACCTGGGTCTTTTAAAGCAGATGAGATACGGAATCGGAAAGTGGATGTCTTAAAGGCTATCCGAAGGATTAAAGAAAATGAAGTTGCTGATTATGCGGTAAGAGGGCAATATGGTAAAGGTTGGTCAAAAGGAGAGACTGCCAAAGCTTATAGAGAAGAAGTAAAGAAGAATCCTAAAACGGATACCGAGACATTTGCTGCAGTTAAGTTTCATATAGATAATTGGCGATGGACGGGCGTGCCATTTTATGTACGGTCAGGTAAAAGAATGCCTAAAAAGACCTCTGTCATTACCATTCAATTTAAGAATGCACCGCATCAAGTATTTCCCGAACAGACGGCAAGTACCATCCGTCCTAATCGGATAACAATAGCTATTAGCCCAGATACAGGTATAAAAATGCGTTTTCAGGCAAAACGGCCAGGCTTAGATATGATGTTGAACCCAGTAGAAATGAAGTTCAATTATAGTGAGACTTACGAAGATGCACAACCAGAAGCCTACGAAACGTTATTACATGATGTAATGACAGCAGATGCTACGTTATTTATGCGATCAGATGAAGTAGAAGAAGCTTGGGATTTATTAATGCCAATTTTAAATGCATGGAAGAAGAATCCAGCTTATTATTTCCCAAATTACGATGCAGGTTCTGAAGGGCCTCAAACTGCGGCTCGATTGATTGCAAAAGATGGATACCATTGGTTTACCTATCGAGAACTTTAGAGCTTGTTGGGAATTTATCTTTTGGGTTAAAAAAGCGCTTTTTTCGCCCTGATTTCGTAAAGCTTATTAGCAATCCCGATTCTATCGGGACGGCTATTACAAAGAAATTTTACATCATCAGTACAAAAAATCCATTTTTTCTACCTCCAAAAACAAATCCTCAACAAGCTCTTAGAGATAACATTCGAGTGGTCCAGAGGAAATCTTTCCTCTGGACCGCTCAAACTTAATTTTTTGTACTTTTATTTGGTTTAACCTAACAACATAGATTTAGTAAGATAATTTTTAAATTATAAAAAAAAGCATTTAAACCTGTGAATAAGCTAATATTATTTTTAAGTTTGCAATTCAAGAAGTCATTATATCATTAGACCTTTTAATCCCCTTTTTAGAATAGACTTATTAATATTACACTTATTTGAATATTTTTTTTGTTTTTTACCAAAAAATGAATTGGTTTCAACAATTATCAAGAGGCTATTCATTAATTTTTTGTCTAACACTATAGAAAAAATTAAATTTTAGTTAAGTATTTTACCAAAATTAACAAGGTTAAAAAAATACTGGTTTAAAGATTAGTCATGATTTTTGGGAAATCTTTTTTCAAAAAATTAGAAACTCCGCTATCACGGTATACCCTTGTTTCTACCAACTTGCAGCTCCATTAAACAATACATCTTACCATCAACTACTCTCTATTAGATGAAGAAACGACGGTCAGTTTACGCTTGACCATTTTAAATAAAAATAATTAATGATAACCGAACCAATTCTAAAAATTCACAAAAAACGAGCAGATTTATATCAGACTGCTGCTGAAATTTTTGTAGAAAAAGCCCAAACGGCTATTCAAAAGAAAGAGAAATTTACTGTTTGCCTTTCTGGAGGAAAAACACCGCAACCACTCTATGAATTATTAGCTACTCCTGAGTATTCAGAACAAATTAACTGGAAAAAATGCCATATTTTTTTTGGGGACGAACGCTGTGTACCCGATACACATGATGACAGTAATTACGGGATGATTTATGACACTTTACTAAAAAAGGTAAAAGTACCTAAATCACAAGTTTATAAAATAGATGGTTCTAAAACACCTCGACAGGCAGCACAAGCATATACCCAAGTTTTTCAATTATTCTTTGGGGCAACGAAGCCCTTTTTTGACCTTGCTTTTTTAGGAATGGGAACAGATGGGCATATTGCATCCATGTTTCCTGGAACAGATGCCGCACGAATGGTTAGAAAAAGAGTAAGAGAAGTGAAAATCGGTAAGAACAAACCTTGGAGAATCACGCTAACTGGGTCTATGTTCAATCGCTCTAAATCTGTTGTTTTGCTAGTGTCTGGTAAGAAAAAAGCAAAAACGTTAAAAGAAGTATTACAAGGCGAATATGATCCAGATGTTTTGCCTGCACAAATCCTTCGTAATGCCCAAGGAGAAGTTACTTGGTTATTGGATGAAGGGGCAGCTAGTGCGCTTTAAGGATGAGGCAAAATCATACATCATAAATCACAAATTCGCCTGAATGTATCGGGCAGGTCTGTTACGTAAAAAATAGATAGATTTATGATGTATGATTTCAGATTTTGGACAAACAATTAACTAGTGGTTCACGCATTAAATAGGCACTAGTTTATTCCAAACAGTTATTGGTTATCCGTTGTCGGTTTTATAGGTACGAGCCTAACTGACAACTGACAACATTATTAAACTAGTAAGAACTTCGTTCTTGAACCACTAGTGTTATCATTTAGAGCGTCAGCTAAAAAACTGATAAATGGTTAGTCGAACGTGTCGGACACCTTTGGAGGTGTCCAACACGTGATTATCAATTTTCAATCTGACTATCTATTAAACCATAAATACAGCAGCTATAAAGTAATAAATAATGGTTCAAAATGATATGGGTAGAGAATTGTAGCTTAGACCTCTGGTTTGAGTAGGTTTGAGTACAGTGGTAACACGATTTTCTACTCAGACCAGAGGTCTAAGCTACTGTTGACCCACCTAAATCACTTTGAGCCTAAATAATAATCTATTGAGGATTAGTCCTGCCAGGAAAGCAAAATTTAACAGGTTAATTACTTCATAGATTTTACTGAAATCAAAACAATGTTTCAACATCTGGAGCGAGGCAATATTCTTTACCAGCAAAGGCGTTATGCGGATGCAGAGAAGGAGTATTTTAAAATATTAGCAGCATCCCCCAACAATCCTTTTGCCTTAGCAATGTTGGCACAGTGTTACTTAGAAACCAATCGTAAAAAAGAAGCTTTAGATTTCGCTCAAAAGGCAGTTGCCAATGCAGTAGAATCTCCTACTATGTATTATGTCTTGGCTCGTTGCCAGTTTTACAATCAATTAATAGATCAAGCATTAGCGTCTATTCAAACAGGGCAACAGTTAGATCCAGCTAATTCAGACTTTTTTTTATTAAAATCTCAGATAGCTTTTTATCAAGAAGACTGGGAATTAGCATTAGCAGAAGCAGAACATGGTTTGATGATTGACCCAGAAGCAGTCATTTTAATCAATCTCAGAGCAAGGGCTTTGGTAAAATTGAACCGCAAAGAAGAAGCGGCGAACACGATGGATTATGCCCTTCATCGAGCACCCCAAAATTCTTATTCACATGCGAATAAGGGCTGGGTATCGATTGAAAGAGGTGAATATGAAGCGGCTATTACGCA
>JBGCFJ010000350.1:0-2289 GCA_045106885.1 Saprospiraceae bacterium | reverse complement strand
GCGACGCAAATGAATAACATCAGCATTCAATATATCCCGATATTTTTTATAATGGTCAATATTGGTTTTAACTAAATTTTTCGTCGCTTCTGTATCATATAATCTAGGACCTCGATAACAAGCTTGTACCCCTGATTTGTAATTTTGAGTCATGTGGGCGGCATAGCTATCTAAATGTTCAGAAAGTGGTTCTAGCGTCGCATCTTTTCCGCCACCATGATACGCTGTCAGCGGAACAAATGTCCAATTCATACTCGGCGTCTTTGTCCAAGTGCCATCATAGATATTTTGCCGACCTAAGATAATTTGTTGCGCTCTGGGTAAAGACCAATTGACTTCTCGATAACCGATACCTACTTTATTGGACCCACTTAAAAAATAGAAGTCTGGTATATTGGTATAAATACCTGCTTGTCTAATCCATTTATAAAAGTCCGTCGTTTGTTGCCATTGTGTCCATTGTGAATCGTAATAATTGACATGACCAGGATGGTTTTTGGAAGCACAAAAATCACCAGGATAAGGGCCATCATGTTCTAAAATATCAAAACCTGTTTGACTTAAAAAAGTTTGTAATTTTTGAAACTAGGCAATGCCCCATTCGCTACCTCCACAAGGCGCATGACCCCCAAATTTTGCACCGCCAGGTAAACCTGTTTTTATATCGACGACATCGGTGGCATCATCAATTCGGCGACTGGAAAAAAGAGAATATCCGCCTAATTGGATGTTTTTGCTATGCGCATAATCCGCTAATGCCTTGAATTTTTGGATGTTGGTAGCCGTGGTATCTTCCATATTTAAGCCACTACCAAAGCTGAGAATTACCATTTCATAGCCTGTTTCCGCACATTGGTCAATGGCATTTTTGACGACACTCGGTTCGGTGGAAGTTAAGTGCATAAAAATGGGGTTTTCGGTTGCCCAAGGCGCAAGCGTTCGATACATTTTTCTTTTGGCAAGGGTATTTCGTTCTCTATCTCCATTGTCTAAAGCTAGTATAAAAGTGCGAAAACTTTCAAAAGAATTGCCTGCTGCCAATTGCATTTGTGGTCCAATTTTAGGTTGACTTTTAAGCACACAAGGCATTTTTCGCTCCCAATTAACTTGCGAAGTATAAGCGGGATCAGTTTCCCAAGTCAAAGCTTGGTTGGATTCGTCATAGGTCATGCCACTAAAAGCATAATCATTTTCTAAATAGAGGTTCGGATACTCCCATTTTTTTGGAATATCGACAAAGTTATTTTTTTCTGGATGGGCGATTATTTCGCTGGTAAAATGATTGATCTTTATTTGTTGATTGCCATTATTTTCTACACTTAACCATTTAGAAATTAAAGGAATGTTATCATAAATTTCATAATGAACTTTTACTCTAACTCCTTTTAAAGCAGGCAATGAATGCTGATAATGGCAGATGATTTCCTTGCCTTTTGCTGGATGTTGGGAAATCGTCGCCCATCGTGTTTTTTTCCATTTAAACCGTTCTTCCAAATCTTTTACCTCAAATTTTGTAAACCCAAAAGCCATAGAATCTGACTTCATTTCCGTTAACCATTCTGGTAATAAATACCCCATTTCTTTTTGTCCAATCAAGCCACCAATCGGATAGGTAAGGCTGTCTATCATAATGGCCGCTTCTGGTTTGACGGCTCGAATATATTCTTCTTTTGTTTGTAGGTTTTTATAACTGGTCGTCGCAAAATTTGGTCTTAAACTAAAGGTTCTACTGACTAAACCATTGCTAAGGATTAGTTCTTTTCCATCTTTTTGAAAAACGCCTGCTTTGGTATCTGGCTTTTCAATGAGCCAATCTTTAGTACTTGTCTTTTCTTCATAAGCAGGTAAAAGTGCTAACTGATTGGATAACTGTTTTTGATATAATAAACCCTTTAACTGTTCGCCAAAACGATGTCCCAATTCCATTTGACCTGCGGCATTATAATGTAAATTGTCTTTTAGTTTTTCTAAATCATCTGTTTCGATAATAAAGACATTGGGCAAATCTTTAGCTATTTTTCGTTGGGCATTTCTAACTGTTGTTAATGCGGCGTATTTTTCGGCTGGCGGATTGACCATTCCAAAAATAAAAGGCAGCTTCGGTTGATTCAATTTTGCACGAATGGATTCAATGAGCTGTTTGAAATTTTGATAATAATCTTTACCTGCTTCGGGAATACGAGCATCTCTTTCCCCTTGCATCCATAGAAAAGCGGCTGGTTCAACCGTTTCATTGGCTAGAAGACTATCTACTTTTTCAAAACATTGCGCATAAACATTTCCAAATTT
>JBGCFJ010000035.1:0-5308 GCA_045106885.1 Saprospiraceae bacterium | reverse complement strand
AAGTAATTGATAGTTTAATCGAGCGTATTTTTTTGCTAGGTAAGGCATTTTTTTTGAGAATAGCCGTAGCTCTTTGAGAAAAAAATAATGCAGCATAGCAGAAAAAGACGCCGATTTAAGCTGTCAAGGATTTATGTCTTGAATCACTATGTTCTCTGTGTACTCCGTTCCTCCGTGGTGAAAATAAGCTACGCTCGTCCAAATAAAAGATGTTAGTTTATTTTTGTCGTATTGTGGTTAGAAACTCATTAGAAAACTACTCGATAAGCCAAAGAAGGCAACAAAGGCAAAGCATGCTGCTGTTTCAACCCATTCTCTTCTGGAAAATCGGGGTCTTCTTGCAAATATTGAAAATAAGGATTTTTTCGATTATAAATATTATAAATCCCTAAATTAAAGGTCTGTTTTATTCGCTTGCCCCATTCGTAATATGCGCCCACATCTAGTCGATGATAAGCGGGTAATCGGTTACCATTAATTGGACCAATTCGTTCATTAGCGATGTCAGAAGTATTACTCAATGGAGGATACCGAGAAGTAGTAGAAACCAAAGAATACGGTTGCCCAGAACCGTATTGCCAACCTACAAAAGCAGCCAACTTAGGAGTGATTTGATGCTTTACACTCATTTTTATTTCATGAGGATGAGTATAACGAAAAGGGTAGGAGATACCTTCATTATTATCTTCAAATTGCCGTCGGGAAACGGTATAAGCATAATTTATTTGCCCCGTAGTCGGTCCTATTTTTTTGCTTAAACTGGTACTAATACCATAACTTTTTCCTTGTCCATTCGTGATTTCATTTTCCCAATCAATAGGGTCAAATTCTGCTAAATTAGGTAAGATAGGGATGTCTATAAAAGTAATCAAATGATTCATTTTTTTATAAAAAACATCTAGATTAATTGACCAGCCTTTTTTGTTGACATAATTAGCGGTCCAAGCAGCTTGCCAAGCAATTTCTGGTCGAACCTTTCTGGTGGAAGGTACCCACAAATCATTGGGTAAACCACCGCCTGTTTCACTTAATATATGTAAGCCTTGCGCCATTTTTCCAGCAGAAAAAGCAGTGTTTATTTGGGGCGAAAATTGCCATTTTAAATGTAACCGAGGCTGTGGAATAATATATTTTTTACCTTCTGTAAAAAAAGTAGCTATATGTAGCCCTCCCATAAGAGAGAATTTGTCTGAAATACTTATTTTGTCTTCTATATAAAAATTGATTTCTTGGGTATTGAAAACTGGTGGCGCATAAGATTCATCTATGTCTAAAGGTGCATCTAGGAAATCATCTAAGTTGTCTACATCATCCACTACTAAATCTGCCAATCCTGATTCAAAGGTTCGGAACAGTACCCCGCCACCAAATAATATTTGATGATTGTGCGCAGGATAGTATTCCAAATCCATTTTTAAACCAGCATCTTTAATATTAGATTGGAAGGTCACATAATCATAAAGCGCACGAAAACCCTCGTCATCATCGGCAATATCATCAACAATATTCAAGCTACTATATTTATACCGACTTAAAGTAAAAGTGGTGTTGGAGAAAAGCTGCGCCCCGAATAAATGATTCCAACGCAAAGCCGCTATTTCATTCCCCCAATCAATTTTTTGAACTCGTTCCTCAAAGTAATATTGCCCATTCAAATCAAAATCATCATATTCATAAATATTATTATCCGAATAATCATCTTTTCCTTTATAAAAACTAAAAAATAGCTGGTCTTTGTTAGAAAAACGATGATGAAATTTAGCATTAATATCAAAAAAGAAATAATTGATTTTCCCTTCTTCAAAATTTTCTTCCTTTCTTTTTTGACTAATATTCGTGATAAACGGGTCTAAATGAGTTCGCCTCATGGCTAATAACAGACTGCTTTTATCTTTTTGAATAGGCCCTTCTAGGGTTACTTTAGTGGCTAAAGTGCCAATTTCGCCTATGCCTGACCATTCTTTTGTGTTACCTTCTTTGACTCGCACATCCAAAACCGAAGAAAGTCGCCCTCCGTATTTTGCAGAAAATCCATCGGTTAACATGGTTGCACTTTTTACTATATGGGTATTGAATACAGAGAATAAGCCTAAAGTATGAGAAGGATTATAAATAGGCACGCCATCCATTAAAATTAAATTTTGGTCTGTATTTCCGCCCCTAACACTCATGCCACCAATGCCATCCGCCCCACTTTGAACACCTGCTTTCCTTCGGATAGCATGCAAAATATCTGGTTCGCCACCTATAGCAATACTGGTTGCCAAATTCTGTAAATTGACTGTTTCTCCTTTTCCTAGATTTAAATGTGCTTCGGTTTCGGTCAAATTATTAGCGGTGACAATAATTTCTGTTAAGGTGATGGAAGGGATTAAATTAAGTTGGATTTTTTGACTTTTATGAAGCGTAATATTTTTGATTAATCCTTGATAACCAATATAAGAAACTTGTAAAACTGCCTTGCCTTCGGGTATTTTTAAACTGAAAAATCCATAATCATTGGTCGTTCCTCCTTTTCCAGATTTGGCTTCCCAAATAGTTGCTGCGACTAATCGTTCTCCCGTCTTAGCATCTTGAATATAGCCACTAATGGTGTATTGTTCGAGTGGTTTTTCGTATAAAATAAGATTACCGCTTTCTAGTTTATAAGTAATCCTCGTTTGTGCCAAACATTTTTTTAGGATGTAATCGACACTTTTTTGTTCAAATACGCCACTAATCTTTTGGGCTTTATTAAATAATCTTGGATGAAAGGCAATGTTAATATCGGCTACTTCACTTAACTCAATTAAGGCGTCTGCGATAGGGGTATTTTCTATATCAAAATTGATGATTTTTGTTAGGGGAGATTGGGCTTGTAGATTAACAGAAAGTAGAATTAGGAATAATGGAAAAATCACTATTGGACACACCGAATAGTGATTTTGTATAGAGCGTACATTGCTGTTTAGTAAGGACAAAGACTAATTATTTTGTATGGAAAAATACCAATCCCGAAGGGATTAAACGTGAATAGCACCGTATGAAATGCGGTGGAGTCGGTGAAATTGTCTTGTCCTTCCAACTCTGAAAGAGTTGAACATGAATTTTCACGTTCAACTCTTTCAGAGTTGCGGATTTTGTACCTTTAAACTCGAATTCACCGCATTTCATACGGAGCTATTCATGTTCAATCACTTCGTGATTTTTAAATTGGAAATTGCTGTACTTTTACATTTTGAATTTAAAAATTAACAAGAGTGCCAACTACTTCGATAAACTTGTTCAAAATTTACTCACAAATTCCACCATTCAATTCAAAATTCTGCGTATCTATTTCTCGTAATTCCATTTGATAGACTTCTACAATATAATCTAAAACATCCTTAGCGGTTGCATCGCCAAATCGAGCAGTTAATCGACAAGCCTTCATCTGCTCATTAGTGATACTTACATTTACGGTAAAATGTTGGGCTAAATCTGCAATGACTGTTTTTAAAGGTGTATCTCTATACTTTAAAGACTTAGTTTTCCAAGCACTGGCATTTTTGTGAGTGACTTTTGCTTCTGTAATTTCGTTTTTAGCTAAGTCATAAGTACCGACTTCTCCTTCCGTTAAAATTACGCCCGTTCCAGCTAAAGTGCTACTAAATTGTACTTTTCCTTCCTCCACACTAACTTTAATTTTTGACTCGGTGGCAATGCTTCTAACATTAAAGACAGTGCCTAAAACTTTGATGCTGGCTTTTTCGGTTTGCACTTCAAAAGGTCTGGTAGCATCCTTAGCAATTTCAAAAAAAGCTTCCCCGTTTAATACAACTTGTCGGTCTGTAGTGGCAAAAGCTTCAGGATAAGAGAACGTCGTATTTTCGTTTAAAGTAACCCTAGAACCGTCTTTTAATTGAATGACTTTTGTTTCGCCCGTTGCGGTTTGCGCAATCATCATTGGTGCAGCAGGGGAGGGCATAAAGACCCATAAAGCCGCCATTAATGGAATGGCAATCGCAGCGGCTATTGCCAACCACCTACGAGTAGTATTCATCGGACGAATAATCGCCTCTTTTTTTTCGGAAACATTTGAATTCCTTGCCTGATGTTGCTGCATCCGCTTTTTGAAACCTTGGAAATCTTTTTTAGCATCAATCGTAATGGGCGGTAAAGCCGTTTTACTGAGTTGCCAATTTTCGGTTAATTGTTCTTGCAGCAGCGCATTTTCATTGGCTGTTCCAACCCAATTATCTAGGTCAGCTTGCTCGGAAGGACTGATTTCCTTTTTGAGCTTTTTATAAATAAGTGTTATGTAATTGTCTTGATTCATGCTTTACATTTTGAGTTCTTTGACAAACCCCGTGAAAGAGTCGATTCAATTCCAATTTTTAAGCCTCTCATCCGCTTTGCGGTTCACAAACGATGTTTGCTCATCCTTTCAGTCATAAAAAAGATTGAAATTGAATCGACCACGGGACTTGTCAAAGAACGACATTTTTTTAATGGATAAACTTGTAGGAACGATAAAGTATCAATTCGACGAATTCATCATTTATCGTTCATCATTCATCATTCATCGTTTAATAATTATGTTATCTATAAAACGAAATAATCAGTCCCTCCCCCTACGGCTTATCCAAAAAAATAAGCAAGTATAAAAATAGCTAAATCTTTATACTGCTGAATGGCTTTACGAATGGTTTTTAAAGCCTTAGTCATCTGATTTTCAATGGTTTTCTTAGAAATATCTAATTGCTCGGCAATTTGTTGATGCGACATATCTTCAAAGCGACTTAAAGAAAATATTAATTTACAACGTTCTGGCAAACTATCCACCGCTGCCATAATCGCACTTTGTAAATCCGAAGTTTCCATCATTTCTTGGGTGGATACTTCATTGGATGCTTGGTTATAATCCGTAATTTCTTCGGCTACCCCGAAGCGTTTTTTACGTCTAATTTGGTCAATAGACCGATTGACAACTGACCGACGCAGATAAGATTTTAACCCGCTTTCAATCGTCAAACTATCTCGTTTGGTCCAAAAATGAAATAAGACATCTTGCACCAAATCCTTAGCCTGATGCTCGTCCGTCAGGACATGATAAGCTGTCTTTACTAAATAGGCATAGTAAGTGTCAAAAATGCGCTCCATCGCACTTTCATCCTCTTTTTTTAATAAAACCAAGATGGCTTTATCTGTTGCTGTAATTGAAGTATTCATACGGATGCAAAAATAATATATTTGAGGTAACTCTTTGTGAAAGTGAGGATAAAAACGGTTTTAGTCGGTATTTTGTATGGCTTAATACTAAAACATATAGCAGCCTCCTCACACCATC
>JBGCFJ010000349.1:0-4491 GCA_045106885.1 Saprospiraceae bacterium | reverse complement strand
GCATTAATTTTTCCCATTAATTCCAAATAGGTATAGGCAACATGATTTTGATAATGATTGCCTTGTAGAAAAAATCGCAAGGCGGTTCTTTCTGGATATTTCGCTACACTTCCTGCTATTACTTCATATACAGAAGTGGATAAAGCAGGGATTGCTTGTTGTTCAAAATCTACGATGTCTTGTCTAGTAGCAATTTTTAGCATTTTGGTAGAATTATATTTTATAGTAACCATTCAATTATCAATAATTGAAAGACTTGTTAAAATTTTTATATAGCACAAATAGGTTAAACTAAATTTAGTTTTAATTTATTATTGATTCAATAATACTTCTATTTAGTAAAAATGGTATAAATTTTGGATTTTTAATGAAAAACACTATAATTATTTGGCAAATATAAAAAGTTATTTATATTTGCACTAACATTTAATTAAATTTCTTTTTAATTTATAAACAATGCAGACAATTTTTCCTGTCAAATTCCAACATTTAGTTGTCTTTGTAAAAGATTTGGTGGAGTCTCATAGATGGTATCGAAAATTATTTAAACTACAGTTTTCGGCACAAAATGACCCTAATGGTAGTGCTATTCAAGCGGTGTCTAATCAGTATATGCACTTCTTTAGTTTTGGGTATTATCACCATGATATGTGTTTTGTGGTAAAACCGGGTATCATACCAGACAATAGCAGCATGTTGAATTATGCCGTTCGCTTAAGAGACGAAATAAGTATTGCTGACTTCATAAAAATATTGGATAAGGAGAAAGTAACAAATAAAAAAGGTCGTTTATTAAAATCTGCTAAATCTCCAGACAACTTACAAGCGGTCACCATTAAAGACCCAAATGGGTATTGGGTAGAAGTGTTAGGCAAGTAAAAGAATACAAATAACTATTGTAAAAAAATATCTAGCAAGTGGAAAGAGTAAAAATAGACATCCAAAATCATATTGCAGTCGTCACCTTTAATCGACCCGAAAAAAGGAATGCTTTGGATAGCCATCAATTTGAGGCCATTATTAAGGCTGGGGAACAACTAAAGAAAAATACTTCTGTTAGGGCAGTGGTTTTGACTGGGGCGGGTGCTGTTTTTTGTGCAGGCTTAGATTTGTCCAACTTTAAGGGTGGAGGTCTTCCTGATGATGGTCATCCAATTTCTGTAAGAACTTATGGCATAGCTAATAAGTGGCAACAAGTCGTTTGGGTGTGGCGAGCATTAGCAGTTCCTGTAATTGCGGCGGTACATGGTGCTGCTTTTGGAGGAGGCTTACAAATTATGCTAGGTGCAGATATAAAATACATTAAGCCAGATACCAAATTATCCATCATGGAAATGAAGTGGGGCTTAATTCCTGATATGGCAGGAACACAACTCATGCGACACGCTGTAAGAGATGACATTATTCGAGAACTCACTTATACGAATCGACTATTTTCAGGAACAGATGCCGTACAGTATGGTTTTGCTACTCATCTTTCGGATAATCCATTAGAAGATGCGATGAAATTAGCTGCTGAAATCGCCTCAAAAAGTCCAACTGCTATTGTTAAAGCCAAGAAAATATTAAATGCCGCTCCTTATTTAACGAGCGCAGAAGGATTGCTGATGGAATCAGTAGAACAAGAAGACCTTATGAAAAATGAGAATCAATTAGAGGCAGTAATGTCAAGTATGCAAAAACGACCCGGTAATTTTAAAGATTACCGAGAGTGAGTTGTTGAACGAATAAATAATAGACTTATCCTCCTTTAATAAGATTGGGAGATTATATCCGACAATTAAAAAAAAAAATAAAAATGGGAAGAACAAGACCAGCCCACGCGATACCAGAAAATTTCTACAAAATAAGTTGGATTTTTAAAAAGAGATGGTTCAGAGCATTACTCTTATTACCTAAAACGCTAAGTGGTAAGCGACGCTATAATAAGACAGAAGACTATGGTGTTTTTAGAGACAATCCATCTCATCTTTCGCACTTAGAACAATCCTCTTATATCGTAACGGATATTAAAGAATCTAGAGCTTGGTTTGAAAAAATGGGCTTTACGCATTCTCGAACTTGTGCCCCCGAGGCACATCCCGACCATGAAGGTCATACCATCACTTGCTGCTACATGAATGCAAAAGAACAAGCGGAATGTGTGGTACTAATGGAGCATCGGGATAAGGAAGGGAAGATTAAAGTGCCTAGCATTGAAGATGTATTCCATAATGCTTATGAATTGACAGATAATAAGTTAGCCAATACCTTTAAATATGTAGAAGAAATTAAAGCTAAAGGTCTGACACCTTATTACGGTCCTGCTAAACACAATAATTCTAAGCCGTACGGAGATGGAGAATCAGGTGGGAATGTAGCCGTGTATTATTATGCACCCGATTATCACCATCTTGAATTTTGTACCGAAATGGATACGGTAGATAATTACTCGGGACGTTATGGGACTGGAGCAAGAACCACGGCTAACGACCAATATTTAAAGGATAATGAGTAATGGTGGAATCATTAAGTAGTATGGCAAAATTGTTTGATTGTTGCATGTATGACGTTGACTGCCAACAATTTAACCATGAAATCATCTAGTCATTATGTGCCAAATAAATATGTACTGTACTACTATTTATATTATTACTTAAATTAATTCGTATCATTTAGGCAGGGCGAGTGGTTCTAGTTTTAGGAGAGTCATGTGAGCAAATCATACATCATAAATTTTACATCATACATCAGTCTAATTTCGCCTAACAAACAGATTTATGATTTAAGATGTATGAACTATGATTTATGATTTTCCAGAACCAATCAAATATGCTTTTTATGTGGCTGTCTCGATAGCCAATCTTCAACTAAAAATAATTACTTATGGGCTATAATATTCTAAGATTCCAACAAAATGGAAATACCCAATGGGGTGTATTAAAAGGGGATAAAATTGCCCCTTTCGGTGAAGGCGTGGACCAATTAAAAGATATATTGGCGAATCATTTGGAGGCGGCTAAAGGATTGGCTAAAAGTCCTGTTACAGGTACGATTAACCTTGATGCTGTTAAAGTGGTGAGTCCAGTAACCAGACCAACCAGACTATTGTGCTTAGGACTGAATTATTACGAACATCGAGATGAAAGTCAACACGATAGGAAGAACAAACAGACTGTCTTTTTTAGAAAAGATGAAAGCGCCATTACGGGAGCAACGGACGATATACAATGGCCTAAAGGATGTCATTTATTAGACTACGAAGTGGAATTGGGTTTAGTGATGAAAAAAGCGATTACAGGCCCGACAGAAATTACCCCAGACAATATTGGGGAATATGTAGGCGGTATGGTTTTGGTCAACGATATTTCTCCAAGAGATTTAATGTTTTTTACGCCTTTTAGTCAATGGTACATGGGAAAAAGTTATCGAACCATGTGTCCAATAGGTCCTTCTATTTATATCTTAGAAGAAGGGGAGGCGGCTAAAATCCATGACATGGAAATCAAACTATGGGTGAACGATGATTTGCGTCAAGATGCGCACTCAAAGCACATGATTACCAAACCTGAAAAAGCATTAACGCTTGCATCCGATACCCTCGACTTGGCACCCGGTGATGTTTTATTAACTGGCACCCCTGGAGGTGTAGCGGTAAGAGCCCCCACTAAAGAAGTACAGGCAGAACACATGAAGTTAACCGTTCAAGAACGGGCTAAATTATTCATCACAGGACAATTAGAAAGTGGTAGATATTTGAAAGAAGGAGACATCATTCGATGTGCTTTGAAATCTTCTGACGGTACTATTGACCTTGGTGAGCATCGAAATAGAGTTGTTAAGTAATTAGGCAAACTAATAAAAGATATGTACGCAAATATAGCCATCAAAAGAGACATTTATAATACAGAGGAACACCAAATGGTGCGGCAAGCATTAGAAGACTTTTTAAAGTCGGAGGCACTTCCTTATTTGGAAGAGTGGGAAAAGAAAAAGTGCGCACCAAAATCCTTTTGGCAGAAAATGGGGCAGCAGGGATTTTTGTGTATGGATATTCCTGAGCAGTATGGCGGAAGTGGATTTGACTATTCCTTCAATGCCATGATTTTGGAAGAGGCTAGGAGATTAGGTATTGAATTCGGTCAGGCCATTCATTCTGATATTGTAGCGCCCTATATTTTAAGGCATGGCAACGAAGAACAAAAAAATCACTATCTCCCTCAAATGGTTTCGGGCGATTTGATTGGATGTATTGGCATGACGGAGCCAAGTGTCGGTTCTGATTTAAAAGCAATAAAAACAGTAGCCGAAGATAAAGGAGATTACTACTTAGTCAATGGGTCAAAAACATTTATTACCAATGGCTATGTAGCTGGTTTTGCGCTTTGTGCGGTGCGGACCAACAAAGGAACGCCCCAAGAGGGCATTAGTCTTTTATTAATAGACAGCGAATTAGAAGGTTTTACAACTGGTCAACCTTTTGACAAAATTTGCTTACGATACCAAGATACG
>JBGCFJ010000348.1:0-8074 GCA_045106885.1 Saprospiraceae bacterium | reverse complement strand
TTTTGATTTTTCAGGAATTAATTGAATATCTCCGAATTCGTTTAAAACTATTTTTCCTGGCAATAAACCATCTTCGAGTTCATTTGCAAGAAAACTGTAATCACTCTTTTTATTCTTTTCAGTTTCATATTTCTGAATCATTTCAATATTGCTTCTAATAATAGCCGGAAACCTACTAATCCTATTTGCTAATAATTTTCTTACCTCAAATATATCTTTAGCCTTAATTAATTGCTCATAGCTTTTACTATTAATATATGTCAAGTCTCTATGAAATAAAGTTACCCCTTGTCTTTCAGAGGAAAAACATTTGATTGAAGGAAAAAAAGAGTCTGCAAAATAATCAAAACCAGCAGTCAGATAAGATTGTAAAAAATCTTTAAAATCTTTAAAAGACCCCTCATTAAAGTTAATTTTAAATTCAAGATTATTATATTCAGATAATGTAGTTGAAAGTATTATTTCTTGTCCAAAAGGATTTTTGTCCCATACTTCATTGTCTTTCATATAACCAAAACTCTTAGCATATTGAAAGGCTTTGTTTATGTATTGCTGGTCTTTCTTATTGAATTTACAAATAACTTGTGAATAGAGTATTGATTTATTATTAGAAGAGAAGATATTAGATAGTGATATTCTTAGTTCTTCAGAGATAAGCTTAGGAAGTTCCTTCTCCAAATCAATTATAATCATAGGGTTAATAATATCAGGAATTTGCCTTTCTACTGTATCTATAATAACATTTACAATCGTGGAAGTAATATTTACGTCTGACACCCCACAAATCAAATTAGTCAAATATGTTTTTCCTGTATTATTCTGCCCAGTCAAAACAATCAAGTCCTTACTTAAGTCTATTGTTGCTTCCTCAATTGGGCCTAGATTTTTTACTGTTAATTTCATGTTATACTAAATTCATTTACTACAAAAATAACATTTCCCAACTAACAATGGAGAAGAATTTAAAAAAACAAAATAATTAAAATCCATTTTGGTTAATAAAAGATAAAATACCTTGTATCTTGCCAACCTAAAAATTTGACAGGATAGAAATTAGAAGCGTTGCTAAAAGAATCTATAAATAACTGCATGAAAATAGTGCAATAAACGGTTGATAGTATGCCGTTGGTATATACTCTCTTTTTAATAAAATCAGTAAAAACTGTCTTTTATTTAAAGCTTTAAGCACTGGGTTAAATCTCTGCTTTCGCTTCTCTACGCTCTATTCTACCTAATACTGAAATAAGCAATAAAGCATGACTGAGAAATTTATTTATGGAATCCAACAAATAGGTGTTGGAGTAGATGATGCCCCCAAATTATTTGAATGGTACGCTACTAAGTTAGGAGCTGATGTTAAAGTATTTGATGACAATAATACCGCAACACACATGGCGCCCTATATGGGAGGAGAAGCACACGATAAAAGGGCCATTTTGGCAATGAATATGCAGGGGGGCAGTGGTTATGAAATTTGGCAATTTGAGGATAGAATCCCCCAAGCACCCAAAACGCCTATTCAATTAGGGGATACAGGTATTTTTTGCGTAAAAGTAAAAACTAGAAATGCTTATAAAGCTTTAGCAAATATTAAAGCCAAAGGAGTTGTGCCATTATCAGATATGGTGGTCGCCCCCAATGGTACCCAATCTTTTTATGTCAAAGACCCTTGTGGCAACATCGTACAAATTCAAGAATATAATAATTGGTACGACACAGGAAAAAATATGGGTGGTGTTTGTGGTTGCATGATTGGCGTTACGGATATAGAAGCTGCCAAAAAATTATATATCGGGGTACTAGGCTATAATGCCGTAGTCTATGATAAAAGCGGTCCTTTTGCAGATTACCGCCCCTTACCTGGTGGCGATGAGACTTTCCGAAGAATTATCTTACAAAAACAAGAAAAAAGGGGAGGTTTTTCTAAGTTATTTGGCTCAAGTCAAATAGAATTGGTTCAAGTAACATCTAGAAAGCCTAAGAAGATTTTTGCCGATAGATATTGGGGAGACCTTGGTTTTATCCATTTATGCTTTGATGTTCGGAATATGGATGCGGTGGTTAGAGATTGTAAAGCAGCAGGTTTTCCATTTTCTGTCTTAGTGGCAGAAGAATTTGATATGGGAGATGCTAATGGTAAATGGGGCTATTTAGAAGACCCTGATGGCACTTTAATTGAATTTGTGGAAGCCCTTAAAATTCCATTAATCAAAAAAATTGGCTGGTCCATTAATATGAAAAAGCGAGACCCTCGGAAGCCATTGCCTAATTGGTTGATTAAAGCGATGTCTTTTAATCGGGTGAAGTTTAAATAAATTAGTCAGTAGTATATTGGTCATTGGTCATTAGGTCAATCGCCCAAAATAAATAGATATGAATACCAATACAAAAAATACTAGAATCACCAACAAATTTAGGCTTGATGGCAAAGTAGCCATCGTCACAGGCGCAAGTAAAGGAATTGGTGAATCTATCGCTAGAGGCATGGCAGAAGCGGGCGCAAAAGTAGTGGTCAGTAGTAGAAAACAAGCAGCAGTAGATGCCGTAGCGGAAGGATTTAAGATGGACGGATTAGAAGCAACGGGCATTGCTTGCCATGTTGGAGATGAAGCGCAACTGCAAAATCTAGTAGCAAAAACGATAGAAAAATATGGTCGCATAGATATTATAGTGAATAATGCGGCAACCAATCCAGTTTATGCACCAATTGCTCAGGTAGAGGGGAATATTTTTGATAAAATTATGGGCGTCAATGTAAAATCTCCTTTTGCCTTTTCCAATATGGTTTATCCTATTATGAAAAAGCAAGGCGGTGGCGCCATTATCCATATTAGTTCGGTGGAAGGACAGCGACCTAGTGCTGGTTTAGGCTTATACAGTATCAGTAAAGCGGCTTTGATTATGTTGACCCAAAGTCAAGCCAAAGAATGGGGACAAGACGGTATTAGAGTCAATGCGATTTGCCCAGGTTTAATTCAAACTAAGTTTAGTGCCGCTCTTTGGCAAAATGAAAAGATATTAAAAAATGTAGAAAATCACTTGCCTCTACGTAGAATGGCGCAACCTGATGAAATGGCTGGACTCGCCTTGTTCTTAGCGTCTGATGCTAGTAGTTATTGTACAGGTGGTGTTTTTGAGGCTGATGGAGGGCATATGGTGACTTGATTAGCGTTTGTAATATTAATTATACAAAAAGCGGTAAGAAATACTACATTCCTTACCGCTTTTTTATGCTTAAATGCGAACATTATAATTATACATACCGCTCATCCAAAGAAAAATATTCAGGATACTTCCCTTCGATATTTTTATAAAAAGCCATGATTTTTTTCATATCTGCTTCCACATCATCCGTGGGATAAATAACACCGCCAACACCCGCTTCTTTTTTCTCATAATCCAAATAACCAAAAGTAATCGGCACATTGGCTTTTTTAGCAACATGATAAAAGCCCATTTTCCATTGCTTTCGCAAAGTACGGGTTCCTTCAGGGGCAATAACTAAGGCTATACTATCGTGTTTGCCAAAAAAATCGGCCATTTGTTCTATTTGACTTTTACGAGGTTTATTCGGGTCTTTTTTGCTTCGATTAATGCCTAATCCCCCCATTGGTTTAACAATTAAACCCATTGGGAATTTTGTCCAAAAGTCTTTGATGGCAATTTTTACAGGAATTCCTAAAACAGTAAATGCTACCCGAACCATAATACCATCCCAGTTGGTCGTATGGGGTGCAGCAATCACCACACTTCGTTCCGCTTCTTTCGGAATGTTAGGACTTACTTTCCAGCCAATTACCCATAATATAAATCTAGCTATTAATTTACCCATACTGCAAAGGTAGAAAATGGTTATTAAATTATTAATTATTTGTAAGTGTTTATTTAATTGACAAAATCAAAATAAGTACCAATCAAATAGTAGTCAAATACTTTAAGTAATCAAAAGTTTTCAAAAATCGAGTACCATACCAAGAGAAAGCTTCCCCGTCTACCAACTGAATAGGCGTATTCGGAAAAATTAAAGCCAATTCATCAATATGTTTTTGTTTAAATGGAAAGGGTTCAGAAGACAAGAAAATAATTGTTGGTTGGCGAACTTGTAATGCTTCTAAGGTAAAAGACGGATAACGAGTTTGTTCGCCAAATATATTTTCATAACCCGCATGATAGAGCATATCATGGATATAAGTATCTCTGCCAATAGTCATATATGGCTTTTGCCAAATTAGATAAGCTACTTTGCGTTTTTTTTTGCTTTTTAGTTCTTGTAATAAGTCCTTGGAGTCTTTAATAATCTGCTGAGTGGCTATTTTTTTTCCTAAAATAATTCCCAAAGCATTAATCATCTCCATAGCCTCCGAAAAATTAGCTATATCGCTTATCCAAACTGGAAAATGCTGGCTTAATTGCTCAATCTGGCTTTTATCATTTTCTTCTTTATTCGCAATGATTAAATCTGGTTGCAAAGCAATGACTCGGTCTATATTCACATTTTTTGTACCCCCTATTTTAGGAACAGTTTTGAGTTCTTTTTTCGGATGTACACAAAATTTAGTTCGACCAATCAGCTGTTCACGTAGACCTAAATCATAGAGCAATTCTGTAATAGAAGGCACTAGCGAAATAATCCGTTTTGGTGGATGCGAAAGTGTTATTGCTCTCCCTAATTGGTCTATATATTTAGTCATTCGTCATTAGTGAATTAGTCATCAGTAGACACTGCTACCTGCCAACTGCAATACTGCCTACTGCGTTTATCTAGCTGTCCAAACCACTTCCTCTGCCCCTAATTCTTTGCCAACAAATCGAGCCAAGACAAAAAAGTAATCTGATAAACGATTTAAGTATTGCCCTAAAATTGGTTCTACTTTTTCAATTTCCCCCAAAGCAACGACATTTCGTTCCGCTCGCCGACAAACACAACGAACTACATGACAATGCGATACAACGGGATGTCCACCAGGTAAAATAAAATTTTTCAAAGGTGGTAAATCTGCCTGCATTCTATCAATCCCTTTTTCTAATAGTTCTACTTCAGCTACTTTTATTTCAGGTATCCAAAGGTTTTCTTTAGAAGGGTCTGCTGCCAAATGCGAACCAACGGTGAAGAGAACTTCTTGAATCATTTTCAACTCTGACCGCAAAGTTTCATTGGTTAAATGGTCTCTAACCAAACCAATAAAAGAATTGAGTTCATCGACCGTTCCATAAGATTCAATCCGAATATGATGTTTTGGCAAACGAGTGCCACCAAATAAGGCAGTCGTCCCTTTATCTCCAGTTTTTGTATAAATTTTCATGATAGTGAAATGAGGTGGTGAGGTGGTGAGGTTATGAGGTGGTGAGGTTATGAGGTGTTCCTCATTACCTTATTTAGCTCATTACCTTATTCAACTCATTGACGTTCTACAAAAATCAAAAGGGGCTACAAGAAATAGATTTGCTAAAAACCTATTTTTTGTGCCCCTTCCTATTATAAGAATAATTACTTTTTAAGCGCTTACGCAAAATTTAAAACCAATTCCGATAGAAATCAGAGTCGATATTCTAAAATATTGATAATTTTCAATCTCAACCTCAAATTCAAATTTAATCTCAAATTCCCACCGAAGATGGCTTAAATTTGAAATTGAATTTGTTATTGAAATTGAAGTTTATTTAATTTCTTCTATGGTGTCTACGTCTTCGATTACCACCACCGCCACTGCCGCCGCCTTTTCTTTCGAAACGGTCTCCAGCATTCACTCTAAGTGTACGACCTTCAAAATCAGCATCTTTTAACTCGCTAATTACTTGCTCTGCTGCGTTTTCTTCCACTTCAAAGAAAGTGAATTTTTCTTGCATATCAATTCGACCAATTGATTCGCCTGAAATACGAGCTTCTTTACAAATCATGTTAATGAAAGGCCCTTTTCCGCCAACATCCATGGAGCCGATATTGATAAATAAACGCTGTCTTCTAGCTCTACGTCCGTTTCCAGCAGCATATCCATCTCGACCTCTTCCACCACCACCATCTCTACCTCGACCTCTTCCACCACCATCTCTGCCTCGACCTCTTCCACCACCATCTCTAGATTCGCGCATATTCAAATCTCTAGCTTTGCTATAAGTCTTCAAAAATCTAGCAAAAGAGATAGTCGCTACTTTAGCAATTAATTCTTCTTTAGTCAATTCTTCCCCTAATTGCTCAATTAACTTAGGTAATAACTCTGCAACTTGCTCATTTATTTCTGCTTCTTTGATACTGTCAACATGCTTCAATAAACGTTGTTCGCAAATTTCTGGTCCTGTAGGAATCTGAACAGAAGAGAATTTAACTTTAATAGTCCGCTCTAATCTTCTTAAAATACTAACATCTCTTGGATGTGCTAACACTAAAGAAATTCCTTTATTTCCCGCACGACCTGTACGTCCACTTCTATGCGTATAGAAAGAAATATCTTCTGGAATATTATAATGGAAAACATGGGTAATGTCATTCACATCAATCCCTCTTGCTGCAACATCCGTTGCTACTAAAATCTGTAGTCTTCTATCTCTAAAACGAGCCATTACTCTGTCTCGTTGTGCTTGCGTCAAATCACCATGTAAAGCATCCGCTCGATAACCATCTCTACCCAACATATCTGCAACTTCTCTAGCATCTCTACGAGTACGCGTAAAAACCAAACCAAAACAAGATTCATTAAAATCTAAGAATCTACGTAACACCTCATATCTATCAGAAGGATAAACCGTTACATATTGGTGGTCAATATCTTGGTTAGAAGAATTGGCATGCCCAACTTTAATTTCTACAGGGTCTGACATGTAATTACTAGAGATTCGGCGTACTTCTCTAGGCATAGTTGCCGAAAATAACCAAGTCAATTTATCGTCTGGAGTATTTTCTAAAATTTCATCAATCTCTTCTTTGAATCCCATGTTTAACATCTCATCCGCCTCATCTAATACCACATATTCAATTTCTTCAATATTAATTGCTTTCCGCTTAATCAAATCTCGAAGTCTACCAGGAGTAGCAACTACAATTTGCACCCCTTTTCTAAGAGTCTTGATTTGTTGATAAATATCCGTTCCACCATATACTGCTAAAATCTTTAAGGCTCGAATATGTCTACCAAATTGTTCTAATTCTTTAGCAATTTGTAAACATAACTCTCTAGTTGGTGCTAAAACCAATGCTTGGGTATATTTTTCCTTTTCATCAACTAAGTCGATTAAAGGCAAACCAAAAGCAGCTGTTTTCCCAGTTCCTGTTTGCGCTAAGCCAATCATATCGGCTTCATCTTCTAATAAAATAGGAATAGCTTGTTCTTGGATAGCGGTAGGTGTCACGAAACCTAATTTTCCAATAGCATCTACTAACGGTTGGGTTAAGCCCAACGAAGCAAAATCACTCATATATTTTTTTTATCGTAACTATCCAGGAATTCTTTGTCTCAGGGGAGAGCGGTGGTGGTTTGTGTCTAACTTAACTCAAGAGGAAACCGACGACCTAATTTTAAATGATACCTTTTGTCGGTGCATACAAACCTTCTTAGACAATTACTTTTTCTAATTAGGCTGCAAAGGTACGATATTCTTAGACATATAATCAAAGTTTTTCTTAATAAATATGCTGGAAGGTTTACAAATAGGTATCTATTTTAAAAAATAAGTAGGTTAAAAAATGAGAAAATGAATAAATAGTACCGTGTAACATTAGTTTCTTTATCCCCATGCCGAGCCCTCAAAGCGGGCGAGGCAGTATGTAAAGTAATTTTTGTTACCGTGTAATAGGACACATTTAATTTAATATCTCGGTAAAATTAATGAGATATGGTTTACATTTAGTCATTCATGTTGTGAACTATAAAGAAGAGAGACTACATGTACTTATCATCTATTTTAGTAACGATGAAATAATAATCAGTCAATAATACTTTCCATTGTCTTAATTTTCGTAAGTTCTCAATAAAAACGCAAAATCATCTCGTCGGATGACTATCGTCGTCCGATGAGCTGATTTAAATCATCCGACGACGCAGTCATCGGACGATTTAAACTGGACTATTGAGTACTTACT
>JBGCFJ010000347.1:0-4135 GCA_045106885.1 Saprospiraceae bacterium | reverse complement strand
AAAGTAACCAAAGAAATCACGAAGATTACGGCTGCTGAAAATACTTTGGCTATTGAACAGCCTGCTACAGTTACTACATTAGAGGCTTCTATATGGCCAAACCCTTCAAATTTGGGAAAAGTACGACTTTCTTTAGAAAATTTGCCTGGTGACCCACTTTTTATTCAAGTTTTTAATGACAAAGAAGAATTAGTTCAAGAAGGCCTTATTCAAGGAGCATTGGGTACTAAGTTAGAGCATACTTTAGATTTGCCCAATGTTACTTCAGGTAATTATTCTATTAAATTGAGTAATACTCAGAAATTATTGAAAGATTTGAGTTTAGAAATATTATAATTTACGATACAATTTCAATCTCGAAAATGGTAAATTATTCATAAATCGTTACTATTTAGCAAAGGGGATTGGGCGTAGGGCAAAGGGCAGGTCATTTGAATTAGAAAGATTTTTCTTTGTAAGCTGTAAAATTTTTCAGCCAATTATCATTTTACAGCTCTCCGACAGATGCACTAAGTCCTTTATTGAACCAATAAGATAAATGAGTTGAAGGTTGCTGGTTACTGTAGACCAACCAGCAACTTTAAACCTTATTCTTCAAGAATATTTTTCACCCTCCCAACTTCACCTAATTGCAACATCACCTTAATCCCATGCGGGTGATTGGTAGCTTTAGTCAATATTCTTTTCACGATACCTTCTGTTAATGCTCCTGTTCGTTGATGTTGTTTTTGGACAATTTCTACCACATCTCCAATATTAATATTTTTTCTTTTCCGACCGTCTAAGGATTCATTTTCCATATTTTGTAATTGATTAGTAGACTTAAAGTGAGTTACAAAATAAATCATAATAATACTATCGTACTGTATTCTGATACTTTTTCTTCTATTTACTCCTGTAGGTAATTATTGCCAAAGAAAATTTTTCTACATTTGATTCTTTAGTAACGGTCGAAAAATAAGTCCTACATTTAGAAATAGTTAGTTTGTTCTAAGACAAGGCAAAAAACGTAGGCATAGCTTGCTATGTCGAGGCTTTTTAACGCAGTATTAGGGCAAAATAACTATTTCTAAATGCGGTAGTTATTATTTGACCGTTACTTAGAGATGTAAATATAAAAAATGAAAGGATTACCAATTTATTATCTATTTTTGATAATTAGTTTATTATTTAGTTGCCAATTAAACACTACTTCTGAACAGGTAAGAACGGAAATAATCACCCCTTCCTTAAAACAAGTTTACCAGCCTTATTTTACTATTGGTGCGGCAATTAACGATAATCAAATTAACGAAATAGATACAGCCGCTAATCATTTATTATCGACCGAATTTAGTTCTATTTCTCCAGAGAATATCATGAAGTCTATGTATTTGCATCCTGCGAAAGATAGTTTTTATTTTGAGATGGCAGATAAATTTGTGGCTTTAGGAGAGAAGAACAAACAATTTATAGTCGGACACACCTTGATTTGGCACAGTCAATTATCTGAATGGATTGGAAAAATTACGGATAAGAAAGCAATGCAAACGGCAGTAGCCGACCATATTCAAACTATAGTCACTCGATACAAGGGTCGAATTAATGGTTGGGATGTCGTTAACGAAGCTTTAAATGAAGATGGCACTTTAAGAGAATCCGTCTTTCTAAAAGTGATGGGGGAAAATTATTTATCAGAAGTATTTGCCCTAGCAGCCAAAGCAGACCCTTCGGTGGAGTTATATTATAATGATTATAATCTATGTCGGCCAGCAAAAAGAGTAGGCGTAGTGAATTTGGTTAAAAAACTACAAGCAGATGGCGTAAAAATAGATGGGGTAGGGTGTCAAGCGCATTGGAGTTTAACGAACCCAACTTTAGCAGAAATTGAAAATAGTATTTTGGCCTACTCCGATTTAGGGATGAAAGTAATGTTTACAGAAATGGACATAACGGTAATTCCCAACCCTTGGGATTTACAAGGGGCAGATGTTGACCAAAATTTTGAAGGTAGCCCATTTATGAATCCTTATCCAGAAACTTTGCCAGATTCAGTACAAACTCAATTGGCACAACGCTATGCCGATATTTTTAAGCTGTTTCTAAAGCATGAAGATAAAGTGAGTAGAGTCACTTTTTGGGGGGTAAATGACAGCCAATCTTGGTTAAATAATTGGCCAATTAAAAATAGAACGCAATATCCGCTTTTATTCGACCGACAATTTCAACCCAAAAAAGCCTATCATAGCGTAATGAATTTAAGAAAAGAAAACAACAAGATGAAAGAGTAACCAAGTGACAAGACCTTATAGTACTACAACCTCTATACCTTATAACCTTTAACCATGAGTACGATTAATCAAAAATTATCCGTAACCGAAAAAATTGGCTACAGCCTTGGAGATTTAGCGGCAAATTTAGTTTTTCAGACTTTATTGACCTTTTTAGCTTTTTTCTATACCGATGTGTATGGATTGAAACCAGAAGTGGCAACACCAATTATTTTCTTTGTAGGTTTATTTGCTGCCATCGTTTTCAATCCAATCATTGGTGCGTTAGCAGATAGAACAGAGACTAGATGGGGTAAATTTAGACCTTGGATTTTATGGACTGCTGTGCCGCTTGGGGTTATTTCATTATTAGCTTTTAGTACCCCTGATTTTTCGGAACAAGGAAAAGTGATTTATGCCATTATTACTTATGCTTTATTATTGTTCTTTTATGCAGCCAATAATTTACCTTATGCAGCTTTGAGTGGAGTCATTACGGGGGATATGGCAGAGCGAAATAGCATCTCTTCTTATCGGTTTGTAGCAGTGATGGCATCCCAATTTATCGTACAAGTAGGAATGTATCCATTTGTAGATTATATGGGGGCTGGTGACCGAGCGATTGGTTTTTCCAAAGTAATGACTTATTTGGCAGGTGCAGGAATTATCATGCTATTAATTACGTTTTTTACCACCAAAGAAAGAATAGTCCCCAAACCAGAACAAAAATCTACCTTAAAAGAAGATTTTGGAGATTTGACAAAAAATCGCCCTTGGGTCATTATGTTACTTTTAACCATTTTAATATTTGTTACATTGGCCTTGAAAGGAGGAATGTATATTTATTATTTTGAAAATTATCTAAGTGAATCTCATATTAGCAGTTTTTTAAATAATTTAGGCTTAGGTAGTGCAGAAAACCCTGCCAGCTATGGCTTTAGTTTATTCAATGCAGGGGGCATTATCTTTATGGTTATTGGAATCATGTTTTCCAAACCCCTAGCAGACAAACATGGAAAGCGGAATGTCTTTGGCATAGCCTTGGTTTTATCCACTTTATTTATTTTAGCTTTCTATTTCTTTCCTCCCGAAGCGATAGGTCTAGTCTTAGGCGCTCAAATATTACACGGCTTTTTTTATGGAGTTACGATTCCGATTTTATGGGCAATGATAGCAGATGTAGCCGATTATTCGGAATGGAAAAACAACCGTCGAGCTACTGCCATTATATTTTCTGCGATGATGGTGGGCTTAAAATTAGGACTAACCTTTGGTAGTGCTATGATTACCAGTATATTAGGAAATTATGGATATATAGCAGGAGCAGCAGCGCAAACTGCCGAAGCCATTAATGGTATCAAATTATCTGTAAGTGTCTTTCCTTCTTTATTTTTCTTCATCGGTGCTGCCTTATTATTCTTTTATGAAATTGATAAGGACATGGAAGTACAGATTGAGCAAGATTTAAAGGCTAGAAGAGGAGAATAAATATTTTTAACGATGAACGAAGTTTTTATTTTGACGCTGAAAAGATTTTCAATACATAAAGAATCATAAAAACCAGCGAAATCAGCGTCAAAAATAAGCATTTTCAAGACTTCGTACAGCTCTTATTCATCATTCACTATTCACCATTAAAAAAAACAACGTGCCTGAAGACAGTATAGAACACATCGACTTCAAAAAATTAAGAAAAAAAGCCATTTCTCAACCAGTTGTAACGCATATTTACACAGCAGACCCGTCTGCCCATGTCTTTGAAGGTAAAGTGTATATTTATCCATCACATGACATAGATGCGGGGATTCCATTTAATGATAATGGCGACCATTTTGGGATGGAAGATTATCATGTTTTTTCTTTAGATAAAATTGGCGGCCATGCAG
>JBGCFJ010000346.1:0-3353 GCA_045106885.1 Saprospiraceae bacterium | reverse complement strand
CATATTCATTATAAGGAGCTTGCTTTAAAGCTATTTGGTAATACCGCTCTGCTTGCTCATTATTATCTTGCTTTTGGTATAATTCAGCTAAATCCAAGGCAATTAATTGATTAAAACTATATTTTCCCTTAAAGCCATTAGCGGTTTGAAAAATAGGATGGTATAAATGTTCTAGTTGATGAATCGCAGGTTCAGGATTCTGCTGACTCATTACCTTCTTAGCTGCAACGTACTGATTATAAGTATATTTAGTATAACTAAACCAAACTAAAGCAGCCAGAGAAACAACAAAAAATAAAAGATTCGTTTGAGTAGGCAAGGCCTTTTTTCGTTTATCACTATTAGTCAATATTCCTAAAGCACAAAAAGCTAATAATTGCATCGCGCTAAAATGATATTCGTAAAAATTAACATCATTATAAAAAAATGAAGTAACTAGATAAACTAAAAAACAAGCATAAGAAGCTTGTTGAAAAGCAGTCAGTTCTTTATAATAAACCCAACCACTACGAATAGCTCCTATAATTGGATATAAAAAGGCAATAAAACCTAATAGACCTAATTCAACCAATAATTGACTATATAAATTATGACTTCGATAACGTGTAAAAGTCGTTGGGTCATTAAATTTACTAATGGTATCTACCCCAAATTTATACACTTCCAATTGCCAATTTCCTAAACCAATACCTGCAATTGGGTGTTCGAGAAAAACCAATAAAGAGGACCGAATCAAATGATATTTATAAGATTCTTTTATTTCTATAAATTCATTTAAAACAGGTACATTAACCACTAATTGCCCCGTTTCATTGGTTGCATCTAAATTATAAATCAAAGTCAAAGCTAAAAGCGTGCTACCTAAAGCAGTTATAAAGTAGCCTTTTTTGAAATTATTCCATAAGTAATACAAGACAATTAGCACAAAAGCAATAATTGCCCATCGAGCATTTGTAATAGTAATAATGTATAAAAGAGCGATAGAAGCTATCACTTTAAGCATACTAATAATCCGTTTATTCGTTTTATAAAATAGAAGATAGGGATAAAGGCTCACTAAAAAACAGGAAGTATAATTGGCATTTTTACCAAAAAAGGTGTTCCAATTAGTCCCTATAGTAGGGTCTGGATTTATTTCCGAAAGCAAAGCCCATACATGATGAAATAACATTCCTACAAAAACAAAACAAAACAAAATAGGTAAAATACTCTCTGCTGTCTTTGTTAAAGAAATCGACCTAAACAATAACATCCACAAAACTAAACACAGCCAGCCAAAAGCCTGATACCAGACCAAAGCACCATTTATTGCCCAATAATAAGAAACAAACCCCGTTATAATAAAAATCAACCACCCGATATCAGAAGGAATAAAATTAATAGGCTTACTGTTATCTCGGAACAACAAATAGGTAAAACTCAAAAGTGGAATAAAAGCCATTCCTATAAACTGCGGATTATTCCAGAACCAAATTGGAGAAGGTATGATTGGCACTAATACCAAAATACCCAATAATAATAAAGTGATACTCTCTCTTAAATTCGCTAAACGATCAAATTCTAATTTCAAGGCTTCACTCCTTTCGGGTAATCCTTTGAAAGATTTGTAAGCTAATTGAGAGGTCGGAAAGATTAAGGTCCATGCGGTTAACAAGAGTATTTTTAAATCTACCCCAAAAGATTGATTTTCATTATACCACATTTCCAATTTTCCTTTATAAGGAAAAATAACTTTTTGCTTAAATACCGCAGCATCTCCCCCTTCTTCTTGGACTTGTGTAATCAAAGCTGCCTCATCTCTAAATACGACAGAACCAATCGCAGTCACGCCTGGTCGAACATTATAAATTGTTTGTTGAACTTCTAGGGGATAGCTTTCAAAATCTGGTTTTTTCATTAATGGTCGAGGCCCTACCAAACTCATATCCCCATTTAAAATATTTAAAAACTGCGGAAATTCATCTATTTTAGAATTTCTTAAAAAACGCCCTATAGGCGTAATCCGCATGTCATTTTTCCCTGTAACCGTTCCGTCTGGTGCTTGTTGGGCATTGCTGACCATTGAGATAAACTTCCAGATTTTGAATAACTTATTTTTATGTCCTACCCGCTGCTGCGTAAAAAATATCTTCCCTTCTCCTGTACATTTTAATATGATGGCAGTTATTATCATTATGGGTGATAATAGGAGGAGACCTATTAGGGCTGCTAGGAAATCTATGCTGCGTTTTATGGGTTGGTACATGGAATATAGATTCGCTCTTTTAGTAATTGTTTAAAGATTGGTTTTTAAATGTATTTACATCGGATAAGGTGTACGCAAAAGAAACACTAATGTTTTGTGCAACATTAGCGGTTTTTTTGTTATGCGGAGTATTTGTTTATCTCCTACAATTCATTTTTCACTTTTTCTAAAACACTTGCTCTAACACCTTGTAGTGTTCTATAAATTGCCATTAAATCTCCTTCTTTTAAAGCATTAAATCCAAGTGATTTATAATAATAATATTGCTCGCCCTCTTTTCTTAGCAACATAAAAATCCATAATTGACCTAAAATATAAGCACCTAATATTTGCTTTTCTCCATTCAGCTGTAAAGCAACCAGCAACTCCGCTAAAAGTTGATATTCAGGGAAGCCATTACTTCGAGAAGGTTTAAATTCTTGAATGAAAAAATAAGGCAATTCAGGTTCATCTATTCCTTTAGCTACTAAATAATCCGTTGTTCCTCCCAAATTTACCTCATTAATTTGGCAAGAAATAGGCCGTTCGTACCAATCTGTCACCTCAGCAAAAGTAAAATCAATTTTATTCAATAAAGGAGCAATGAATTTCATTTTCAATTCCTCTTCTGAATAAGTAGCTATCCTCAGTTGATTATTCGCAATTAGTTCTCTTAAAAAATGGGTTTCTTCCTTGGAAATAACATAGTCAAAGTTAAACCATTTATCAAAAACCGTCTCATCTGTAATTGGTTTGATGGCAACTACCTTCCGTAAATCTTTTAGTTTGATATTGGAAAAGGATAATTGCTTTTTCATATTATTTATTTCTGAAAATTACGAAGTACTGCAAATCTACAAAAATCTATTAACTACCGCCAGCTACCTCTTCTGGAAAAATACGAGACAAATCTATTTTCAAACCTTCAAAAACTTTACTTTCCAAAAAATCTTCATCCGTCAACACAGGTAAAGTAGGCACAAATTTATGCGTAGCCACATCTAAATGATAAGCAAAAGTCAAATGATGCACTGGATCCACCACCCAATATTCTAATACGCCTGCTTCTTGGTACAATTCATATTTGTCTTTCATTTCTCGCTAGGCATTACCCACTTTCTCGACCTTG
>JBGCFJ010000345.1:0-6692 GCA_045106885.1 Saprospiraceae bacterium | reverse complement strand
AAACATTTTAAATTGAAAATTAACTTCATGTACTGGGACCAACTAACCTCACCTCAAATAGCGGAACTGGATAAAAATATTCCAGTCATTTTACCAATTGCAGCCATTGAACAACATGGCGCACATTTACCCTTGGCAACTGACCGTATGATAGGGGAGCATTATTGCCGACAATTAAATAAAAAGATTGGGGACAAAGTGCTGATTTTGCCGACAATTAGTGTAGGCTGTTCCGAACATCATACTGATTTTGCAGGAAGCTTATCTGTACAACATACAACCATGCTAAACCAAATGACGGACATAGCTAATTGTGTCGTCAAATACGGTTTTAAAAATTTGATGGTACTAAATAGTCATGGTGGCAATCAAGCCATTGCAGGTACTTTTTTAGAAACCTTTGGCTATCGAAACCCTCAATGTCGAGTAGTCGTGGCAACTTGGTGGAAAATTGCTTTAGCAAAACTAAAAAAACTGAACAAATCAGGTCAAGGTGGTGCAGGTCATGCAGGAGAATTGGAGACTTCTTTAATGCTATTAATCGCACCTAAACTTGTCCAAAAAGATAAAATTGATAAAAAAACAAATGTACCAACTTTTGACTGGGCAGAAGGCGACATGTTTGCAGGTGGCAAAGCCAGTTTATACCGTACCATGAAAGCGATGACGCAATTTGGGGTCTATGGAGATGCCAATTATGGGACGAAGAAAAAAGGCAAACAAATTACTAAAATAGTGGTGAAGGCATTGCGAGGTATTGTGTTAGATTTATATAGTATAAAATCAAAACAATGAAACTGATAAACCTAAAATACTTCTTTTTATTAATACTAATTTCTCCTTTTATGGCTTGCTCTTCCTCCTTTAAAACTTATAAGGTTATTAAAGTTGACAAAGACATTCAGTTGACTGGTAAAGGAACGGATATTGCCTGGCAAAAAGCCAAGGAGTTAACGGATTTTACCTACCCTTGGAGAACAGAAAAAGCACCTAAAACGTCTTTTAAAGCCTTATATAACGATACCTATTTTTATTTTTTATACCGAGCAACTGACCCAGAAATCATCACTAAAAAAAGAGGTTTAGGCGAAAGAGATGCTGTAGAATCTGACCGAGTAGAAATTTTCTTCAAGGCGGACGATAAAATGAATCCTTATTATGCACTAGAAATGGATGCCTTAGGCAGGGTATTAGACACAAAAGGACAATTTTATCGAAAAGTAGATTTTGACTGGGATTGGCCGAAAGGGCAACTTCTTTTAAAAGCATCAACTGACCAAGAAGGTTATTGGGTGGAAGGTAGCATATCGTTCGAATCCTTGCGACAATTGGGGATGTACAAAGATGACAATATCCTAAAAGCAGGGCTTTATAGAGGAGAATATGTGACTTTGTCAGATGGTGAAATTATTACTAAATGGATTAGTTGGGTAAAACCCGATTCAGAAACCCCCGATTTTCACATTCCTTCTTCCTTCGGTATTTTAAAAATAGCAAAGTGATGACCAACTTTAACTGGTATATAGACGGCAGCATCGTTATTATTTACCTAATTGGTATCATTGCGGCAGGTTTATGGATGCGTCGTTTTGTGCATAATGTAGATGACTATTTAGTCGCAGGCAGAAAAGTAGATTTGTAAGGAAAAACCTTGGCTTATACCTCCGACCCTGCACCACATTGGGTAGCAAATTTTGTGTATAGGGAAAGGGTATAATGATTTTTGGTTGACTTGTTTGAAATTATTACTAAAATAAATGAAAAAATGAAGCGAATTATCTGCTTACTATTAGTTTTAAGTATTACCAAAATTGCTCAAAGGAGCATCGTTCCGTCACCATATAAATAAGCAGCACATTTTAGCACTACTAAATTTTTTATCAATGAAAAACTATCCTAGTATTTTTAACGATGTAGTTGGCCCTGTCATGCGTGGCCCTTCAAGTTCTCACTGTGCCGCTTCTCTACGGATTGGCAGATTATGTCGAGACTTAATGGATGGACAAAACAGTGATATTTTAATTGAATTTGACCCACAAGGTTCACTCGCAACAACGCATAAAAGCCAAGGTTCTGATATGGGCTTATTTGGTGGTTTTTTAGGCTGGGAAGCCTTTGATGAACGATTGCAGTTTTCGGAAGAGTATATCGAAAAAGAAAAGATAAAGATTGACATTATTATTAATCCGCTAAGTATTAGTAAACACCCGAATACTTACCAGTTGACCTTAACTTCGCCAACCGAATGTAGGAGATTGGTGGCGATTTCTACGGGCGGCGGAATGATAGAAGTGATTTCCATTGATGGAGCAAAGGTTTCCATGGCAGGGGATTATTATGAAACTTTGATTTATTGCGATGCCCCTCAAAAAATAAAAGCGTACCTAGAAAAAGTTTTTGAAGCAGATTTTTTAGAATGGCATGAGGGAGAATCTTCTTTTTTAGAAATCAAAGCACAACAATTTTTACCAGACATTTTTTGTGCCGAATTACTGGGCTTTCCAGAAGTGAAATTTATTAAAAAATTAGCGCCTGTACTACCTGTTATGGCGAGGAAAGATATGAGTGTGCCTTTTATTACTTGTGCAGAAATGCTGCAATATAATGAAGGGAAAAACCTTACGCTTTGGGAATTAGCCATGGCTTATGAAAGTGAGCGTGGTAAAATTACAAAAGCCGAAGTATTTGAAAAAATGCGCCGCATTTTGCAGATTATGGAAAATGCAATTCAATTGGGGTTAAAAGGAACGGAATATAAGGATAGGATTTTAGGCAGTCAATCCTTACAATTCAAAGAACAATTAGCACAAAAGCGATTGCCCGGAGGCGATGCCAATAATTTAGTCATCCTATATGTGTCTGCCATGATGGAAGTGAAAAGCTCGATGGGCGTTATTGTGGCTGCACCGACTGCGGGTTCTTGTGGTGCATTGCCAGGGGCAATTATTGGTATGGGGGAATCCATGACTTTATCGGAAGAGGAAAAGGTCAAAGGTTTATTAGCAGCAGGCTTAATAGGCGTATTTATCGCTGCCCATGCGACTTTTGCGGCGGAAGTAGGTGGCTGCATGGCAGAAACTGGAAGTGGCGGCGGTATGGCAGCAGCAGGCATTGTCACCATGGCAAAAGGTTCTTTGAATCAATCGCTTGCGGCGGCATCTTTAGCCTTACAAAATTCCTTGGGCTTAATTTGCGACCCCATCGGCAATAGAGTAGAAGCACCTTGTTTGGGACGTAATGTGATGGCAGCAACGAATGCAGTAGCTTGTGCAAATATGGCATTGTCTAATTATCAACATTTAATCCCATTAGACGAAGTGATTGAAACGATGAAAAAGGTGGGCGATGAAATTCACCATACTTTAAGATGCACCAATTTAGGAGGATTATCTATCACTAAAGCAGCTAAGGAGATAGAAGCACAATTGGAGGAGCAGTCACCTGTTTTTTTTAAGGTTTGCTGATACAAGGATAGTAGAGATTAGAGACCATACAAACGACTATTTTTTATGAAAATATAAAGGCGTATGACGCTACATTTAAATGGCAAGCAAAGGCAAATGAAACCTTAACTATTTCAACCACTATTGATTTATTATTTGAGTGGATAAAAGTAGGACACGGAGAAATGTATGGAAATAAAGAAAAATTTACAGCGAAAATAAAAGCAAATTGGAAAAGCAATAATTTTGAGCGGAATCGGCCCATAACGAGGGCAGAATTGGCGGTATTATTAGACCAATATATTCACCCTTTTAAGCGGAGTATAGATATGGAAGGAAATTGGAAAGAATAAACTGGTAGCACAGACTTTAGTCTGTTTTGGGCGCTGACCTTTAGGTTAGCATAAGATAGTTTCTCTAAGTTTGACAAGTCTAAAGACTTGTATCCCGAACAGACTAAAGTCTGTGCTACCGATTGAGAACTTTAATCTTTCACCAAAGTCACTTCCGACATTCCATACATCAAACGATTAATATCATCTGCATTCAATTCTAATTTTCCTTTAATCGTTACTGCTTCGGCAGTATATTCGATAGCTTCCTTAGAAAAAACCTCCATCACTGTTTCGGGACCAGCACCACCACAGAAGAAGCACATATTATAAGGAAAGGCAGAAAAGATAAATTCCTTGTGACTTTTATAGCCTTCTACAGGAATAATATAGCCTTTAATCGTGACTTCTTTTCCTTCTAAAGCTTGGATTTCTTTGCTGAAAACAGGTACATCAATTTTGAAGCCCATTAATTCATCGTATTCCTTTTTAAAAGTAATCTTAGCCAAAGTTTTCCACATATTTGGCTTTTTAGTTTCTTTTGCTGTTTTAGGTGCTTCTACAGCATCTTGTGCTTGCATACCACTAACTGTAAAAACAGCTAAAAGGGCAAATAAAAATAATTTTTTCATCTATCGACTTTATTTAATTGTAATTTAATGATTGATTGTTTCCTCCTTATGACAGTAACAAACGAACACAAGGTACTGTTTTAGTCTAGGTAAAACTTTTAAAAAGCTGTTAAAGTTTTGAAAAAAGAGTAAAAAGGCGGAAGAGCAAAGGGGTAAAAAGGCATAAAAGGGTAAAATAAAACATTATCCCATCAAGCATTCTTAATTTTATAAATCCAGCGTAGCAGTAAAATAAGATACAATATTCAGCTATTTAGACAGCTTCTAGTTTCAAAAATTTAAATAAGGTGCTTACCTCTCCGCCCTTCCGCCTCTCCGCCTTTCCACCTTCCAATCTGTCAACTTTTGTCCTTTTTGTCAATAAACAATAGCCTAAGCAAGGTTTCCTTTTACTAGTTCGTTATCTTTACAAGCATAATCAGCTTGATTTTGATTTTTGAAATTGAAATTGAATTTGGCATAGGGGTTTGACCATTTTAGTACCATCACCAATATATGAATAAGTATTTATTATTTAGTTTACTATTTTTAGTAAGTTGCAATCAAGTATCGGAAGATTTTGATACGACGAATTACGCACCAGAATTTGCCATTCCTGTAATTACCGATGCTTCTGTTTCGTTTACAGAATTATGGGAAAATAATAGTCTCGAAGGACAATCTTTAGTCGTTGGAGCGGATGGTGTTTTAGTGTTTAAATATGAAAGTGAACCTGTAGCCGTAACGACTTTAGATGTGATAGGGGCATTGGATTTTCCTATTGTTGCGGGATTGACGGATACGGTTTCCGCCTTACCTTTTACGTTGCCAGCAAATATTGTGCTTCAGAAAGCGACTTTAGCGAGCGGCACGCTTATTTTTCAATTCAGACCTATCAACGACCAATTAGTAGACATTACTTTTATTTTACCTCATATTACTTTAGATGGCGTACCTTTAGCCATTCAAACCGACGGAACTACAGGTAGAACACCTATGATTGACTTGGCTGGTTACACCTTTGAACCAGCAGGAAATGAATTAGAAATTAAATACCAAGCAATAGACGAGGAAGGAAACCAGATGACTCTAGAAGGTGCAGGTGTAATTGCTCGCCCTGTCTTACAATTTGTGTCGGGGACTTGGGGAAGAGAAGAATTTCAATTGCCATCGGCAACGGTGCCAATTGATTTATATGATGAACGATTTTTAAATGGCAATTTGCGTTTTTCGCAACCGACAATCACGGCAAATATTGAGAGTTCTTTTGGTGTACCGATTCGTTCTAGAGTAGATGTGTTAAGTGCTCAAACAAAGACAGGTTGGAAAATGGACATTGATGCTTCGGCGATTGACGGAGTAGACATTAACTATCCACTTTTGGCAGATAGAGGGCAGCGCAAAAAAACGACTTTACAAATAGATTACACCAATTCCAATATTGTAGAAGTATTTGATACCCAACCTACTCAATTAGAATACGGGCTAACGGCTATTGCCAATCCAGATAATGACGAAAGTTTAACCGTTTTTATAGAAGATACCAGTACGTTTAAAGCAGAGGTCATTGTAGAAGTACCAGTAGTTGGCCGAGTAGCAAACTTTACCGCCACCGAAAATTTTGAAGTACCTTTTGAAGATATTGATGCCATTTCAGAAGGGGAATTTAAATTAATTGTAGAAAACGAATTACCGATTGGTGCGGCTTTACAATTTTATTTTATAAAAGGTAATAAACAAATTATTGACTCGCTGTTTCAAGAGATTTCACAATTGGTTGAACCTGCTGTTATTGATGAGACTGGTAATGTGACCCAATCAATTGAAACAACGACTTTCATTCCTATTGCTGCTACCAAAATGGCAACTATCATTGAAGCCAATCAAGTATTAGTGAAAGCTACCTTCCAAACTGCTGGAAATGGAGTACAAGATGTAACTGTAAAAGCGGGGCAAACGATTAATTTTAGAATGGGTTTGCGGTTTAAGCTTTAATATATTTAAAATCCATTCTTGATTTTTTGGTTCGATAAGCTTTTACCTTTTTATTTATAAATCTGGATTAATGCCATTATCGATAGTTTGATTTACGGCAATATGCAAAAAAAGATAAAGACCATAAAAAACGGTTGATAATCAAAAGCAAAAAACTTGAACATCGAGTATAAGGGAACAGGAAAAATATAACCTACCAGTTCTGCGGCTTTATTTTGTCCTTCTACGGCGTTGGGAAAATACTCATTATGCTACGGCATAACTCCGTTTTTCCCGCCTTGTACAAGAACAAACTAAAACCACATCTTCTG
>JBGCFJ010000344.1:0-6591 GCA_045106885.1 Saprospiraceae bacterium | reverse complement strand
GTTTTACGAATCAAAAATGTGCCTTTAGGCGCTTACACAAATTTTAAAACCAACGAATTGTCGATAATTTAAAATGTCGATAATTGTTAATCTCAAATTTAACCTCAGATTCCCGCCGAAGGTGGTTTAAAATTGAAAATTTGAAATTGAAAATTGAAAATTAAATTTTACTTAGGTACATTATGTATCACATTCCGTACCTAAAGGCACGATAAAATAAGGATTAGCCCCCATTTTCTACCGACATAAACCCCCTAATGGGGTTGATTTTTAGAGTCACCGCAATCCGTTACAATCAGTAATCTTTTAGCTGATTATCTAATGTGGGTAAGTACTCGATATAGTAGCAAATTGAACTATTGAGTACTTACTAATGTAGCAATTAGAAGATGTTAGCTAATCGTCAATCCATGAAATTTAGTGTCATAAAGCATGACTATTCTTAAATTCACCTACAACATCTAACTTCTATTCAAAATAACTTCTTTTAGTTCTAATAAATTGAATTTGGGTCCGTTTAATACTGACTGCAAATTGTCAAAAACAAAGATTCTGAACAACATTTAATTTCTCGCTGCATACCGTTCAAAATATAAGCATTCTTCCACTACTTCTTCATAAAACGCAGTTTCTGCATAATAGTCTTTCAATATATTAAAGTATTGCCTATACTCCGCTGTCACATACGGGATTTGATTGTCATAAAAAGAATAGTCGCTGCCTTTGCTCGCAAAAAATTGATTTTGCTGGCATTTTGCCGCCATAAATGCTGCTCTTGCACCGAGTTCCGTATTCTTAGACAGGCGAAACGCTTTGTCGTAATAATAAAGCGGCAAAGAACAATTGACGGTTTCATGATTACCAAAGGGAGCACCTATCGTAGTAAACACCGCTTCTCCAGACTTTAAGCCATACCAACTCGAACCACTTCTAAAATAATCTGCGACTTCCCACTCATAGCCAAAATAAGTCATATTGTACAAAGCATTTCCTATTTGATAATAATAAGCAGGGGCTTTCTCCATATCTGCTTTTGCTTTGTATTCCAATTCCAAAATTTGCTCTAAAATGACTGTTTTATTATAACCTGCCGTATCAATAATTCGACAATTCACACAATCACTAGGCATCTCTCGAAAAGGGTTAAATAAACCATAATCATCCCTATCTTTTCGGGGCATTTGCCGATAAGCCTCTAAGGCCGATTCTAATTGCATTTGTCCTAAATAATAGGTGCCTTTCAAATCCCATAAATCACTTTCAATAGTCGTTACGCCATCACTTTTTAGCACCATTTCATCTTCTAATTTACTCCTTTTTTCTTTTTTACAAATGGCTATCAATTCTTCAATTAATCCTAATTGAGGATTGTATCTTAGTTCTTTTAAAGTATGTTCTTCCAAGAAGGCTTTCCCCTCAAAACCTTGTTCATGATATAAGTAAGCCAATTTATCTTTCACAAATCTTCCAAAATCAGGGTATTTTGTAAATAAGGCAGTCCGTTCATAAGTCACAATTAAATCTTCCATTTCTGGACTTATGGTTTCCAATCCATCAATATTGGCAACCATGATTAAGGCTTCCAATTGTTCTACTAATACTTTATCTGTAATTCCCCCTTTGAGGTGTCCCAAAGTATTTTTTGCTGCATAATAATCTCCACCTAGTAACTCTAAATACCCTTCTGCTATTTGCCATAAAGCAGGGTTTTCTACCTTGTTCTCCTCTCCTACCAATAGAACTAATTTAAGTAAATCCAGTAAATTTTCACCTGCTTGTTTCCTTGGAATTTTATGATACCGCCAATTGTTCTTTTTATTTTTATTAAAATCCCCACCTAATAAATCTTTTTCTAATTTTTGGATTTCTCTGACTAATAGAAACTCTAAATGTTCGTTTTTAGGATTAATATGATAAATAGCTTCCATGTCTTCTACCGCTAAACTATTTGGGTCATTTGCTCTAAGTGCATAAAGTGTTGCTCGTTCTTCATCCGTTTGACACAAGCGAAGACAAGCAGCCCATTCTTCATCCGATTTTATGGTAAAACTTTGATAGGCAGTTGCCCGTTTACTTGGTGTATTTTGAAAAATTCTACTGTATAAATAAGCCGCTTCTACATTTCGACCTAAGCCCATTAAAGCACCCGCTTTATGTCCTTCAATCCAGTCTTCAATTAAACTTGGGTCATTATCTGTTTTGGGTAATAAATTGTCGTATAATGCTAAAGTCTGTACATAATCTTTTTTATAATGTGCCAATCGAATTAATTGGTAAGCATAACGCAATTTAAAATAATGCGATTTTGTTTTTTTGAATTCTTTCAATCCATCCTTGATTAAAAATTGCATCGCAACCGTATCTCTCTGAGTTGGATTCCAACTACTTCCTGCGATAACATGTGGTTCACAACGCTTAGCAAAAATCAAATAATCGACCGCTTCTTTACATTTGTTTCGATGTAAATGTCTGGCAAAAGTATTTCCTGCTAACTGTCCAGTTAATTGACTGTTTTTTTGTCGAATTAGCGTTTTCAGGCGTCGCATTTGCGTCAAAGATGCCTTGTAAACAATAAATTGCAAATCTATCAATTTAGCCACATTACAGAAGCGTTCATTCCACTCTGTTAGATTGTCTTTTTGCTGAATATCTTCTGTTGGTTTTAGTCGTTTATAGATTTTTTCAAATCCTGCAAAATAAGGCGCTTTAGGGGCATCAAGGTCAATAATATTGGGGTTTAAAAAAGAGTAGCCGTGGAAGGCCTTATCTACGTAAGGACCACAACCTTTGGAGATTTTAGTAGGCAAAGCCAACAATATAAAAAAACAACTTAGTCCTACTCCGAGAGTGACCAATCGCCTAAAATTATTTGGTATCTTTTTCAAATTTTTGAATTATTTCTTTTAATTCAGCTATTTCAAACTGCCGAATAACCGTTGAATCTAAATGATAAAAGACAATACTTCTATCTGCTATTTTTAACTGCTTTTGCAGCAATGCAGTTGCCGTTTTTAAAGCCGAAATTTCCACTTTCTCTAATCGAATCCTATCATTTTTATATAAATACACTCCATTAAGGTACGTACTTTTTATTACTTCCCAATGATTTTTGTCAACTTTGGCAAATCGTTGACCATCACTCAAATCCTGTGCGGTCAACTGATTTAACAACTTTATCATTTTATCATTCCTAAATAAAACACCCCATTGAAATAAAGGCAAGGCTATATCTAAGGGCAAAGGATACGCTGCTAATTTATCCAAATATTTAGCCCCAATTACATTATCTAAAATAGAATTATTCGTCGTGCCTTTTTGTACTTCGCCCATATTATAATACATCAGCATCCCACGATTTACAGGAGGGACACCCGTTTTTTCTGCGTATTTTATTTGATGTAAACGAATAGTTACTGATAAATTAATGCCTTGAGGATTAAAGATTTTATTTAATATTTTCAATAAATCAAAATACTTCGCCTGCGTACTTTGTGTCCAATCGCAATCAATTTGAATTTCTTTAATGGATTGGTCAGAAAAGGCAGTCATTTGCCCCTGTAATTTTTGGGCTATTTTATTCGCTAAATCTGTGATTTGGTCGGCTGAAATTTGGACTAAGCTCCGATTGGTAATAAATACAGTGGGAACAATTTCCAGTGTCTTAGGTAAGTTTGTTGACAAGGACATCGTTGCTAAAGCAGTAGCTTCTTGTCGATTGAAATCCCAATCGACATCAAAGAATTTTGGATAAATTTTTTGAATGGATAAATCCGATAAATATCTTTTTTCCAGTTCAGACAGGGATAAATTCGTTTGCCAATGGTAAAAAGCAGGTTGAATCTCGATTTTTTCGGAATCGCAGCTATAGCTAAGGAAAAAGAAACTGAATAGGGTTATTTTATAGAAAGGAAAAAAGGAGGTGTTTATAAAAATGGAAAAACTCTTTTTTTGACAATTTTCAATTTTCAATTTATAATTTTCAATTTTCAATGGGGAATAACCATTAGTTTTTGAGTTGTAAAATAGTAGTATTGGGAGTTATTTTAAGTCAATCTCTTTTCTTTGCTCTTAAAGTTTGATAAAAATAGTTTTATATGGAAAACTATTTTTTTGACAATTTTCAATTTTCAATGGGGAATAACCATTAGTTTTTGAGTTGTAAAATAGTAGTATTGGTGGTCATTTTAATGCCGACCTCTTTTTCTTTGCTCTTAAAATTTCATGAAAATAGTTTTCTATGGAAACCTTTGAAAAGAAATAAGCTAGGTTTCAATTTTTGATTTTATATAACAATTTCCAATTTTCAATTTAAAATATTCTTCAGTTCGTTGAAAATTTTAAATTGAAAATTGGAAATTAAAAATTACTAAAGATGCCGTTCTGCATGATAAGAAGACCGAACCAACGGCCCACTTTCCACAAAATCAAATCCTTTCTCTAGGCCAATCACTTTATACTCGGCAAATTTTTCAGGCGTGACAAAAGAATCTACCGCTAAATGCATTTTAGTAGGCTGTAAATATTGTCCTATGGTAATCACATCACAACCATGTGCGACTAAATCATCCATTGTTTTGTAAACCTCTTCGTCCGTTTCTCCTAAGCCAACCATAATACCCGATTTGGTTCGTTTCCCAAAATCTTTAGTTCGTTGAATCTGTTCCAAACTTCGGTGATATTTAGCTTGTGGGCGCACTTTTCGGTACAAGCGTTCTACGGTTTCCATATTATGAGAAACCACTTCTTGACCACCACTAATCATTCGTTCCAAAGCGGTCCAATTGGCTTTAGTATCAGGGATTAAAGTTTCAATAGTAGTCGTTGGAGATAGTTCTTTGGTCAATTTGACGGTCTGATACCAAACTTCCGCACCACGGTCTTTTAATTCGTCTCGATTAACAGAAGTAATAACAGCATGCTTTACTTCCATCAATTTAATGGCTTCTGCTACTCTTCTTGGTTCATCTTCATCATATTCTGGTGGGCGACCAGTTTTCACAGCACAGAAAGAACAAGAACGGGTACAAGTATTCCCCAAAATCATGAAAGTAGCGGTGCCTGCGCCCCAGCATTCCCCCATATTCGGACAATTTCCACTCTGACAAATGGTATGTAATTTATACTTATCCACCAAATTACGCACCTTCTTAAACTCTTCTCCGATTGGTAATTTCACCCTCAACCAACTAGGCTTGCGCTTTCTAGGTTCTTTTTTCGGTTTATTAACTATTGGTAATTCTATCATATTATGAACGGTTCACGGTTTACGGCACACGGTTTAGTCGAGTCCAAAACCTATTGATATAAGAAAGGGTTTACCAATTTTAAGTTTGGTAAACCCTTTCTTACAATAACATTTTTTTATTTAAAAAGTTGATTAAGTGAATCTACTTTTTTATTAGTTGACCGTCAACCATATACCGTTAACCGTCAACCGTAAAATTAACTTCGTTTACCTAATTGCAAACTTACGAATAGATTTATAAAAAACTGTCTATTTTTCACATCTTCTAAACCGTCGTCTACCAAAATGTCTGCTTTCTGCAAATAGAAATCGCCCATGATGCCAATATCCATTGCTTTTACATATTCGTCGAATGCGCCCCAATCAAAATGAAAACTGAATTTAGCTTGTGCCCCAGGTAAAAAGGACAGTTCTGTAATGCCTTTACTAAAAGGCGCAGCTCCTTGAATAATATTAGGGTCTAAAAAATCATCTCTATTCTGTTCGGTAAATTTTTCTTCAGAAGAAAAAGGAACACCTGTATCCAAAGCCTTGCTCAATTCTAAATAATAGGGCTTTAGAATACCAATAGAAGGGCCTATTTCGTAACTGATACCTATTGCCACACCTCTAGTACTTGCTTTCTCAGAAAAATATTTCTTCGTACCCCAACCTCCTCTTAGAGCGAACATAGAATTTTGTTTACCAAAAAAGAAAGACCGTTCTCCACCAAAACGTCGAGAAAATTGATCGTTCTGTTTAAATTCTTTTGGGTGTCTAAGGTTACCCAATTCAAAGTGATAAAAACGAGTTTTATCATAAGAAATAATTTTACCTACATTAACCGCAAAAGAGAATCCTCGGAAAGTATTAATCCGAAAATCAAAAGTCATTTCTTTATTATATACAATTCCTTGTTTAGAAAAAGTACGATTTCTAGGTTGTATTGTTTGAGCGAGCAAACTAATATAACCAAAACAACCAATTATGAGAAGGAGGAAAAGTTTTTTCATATCGTTAATACAAGTAAGATTAGTAAAATGTTTAAGGTTGTCAACGATGGTTATGACCCAAAATGAAAACTAATTCGTCAATTAATCAAAAGAGATTAATGACCCTTTTATTTGATTAAGAATTTAGAGGTAATTAATTCAGAAATAAATATTTTAGATAATCCGCTATTAAACTGATATTTTTTAGAGGTCAGAAGTCAGACCGAAAATTTCAATTTTCTGTCAGAAGTTAGATGATGCAGGGGTAAAATACTGACAATCAATGACCTGTCTGTTTTAAATCTGACTTCTGACAGTTTATGTAATAAACGGTCTGACATCTGACTTCTTTTCAAATTATTAATTTTCTTTCTG
>JBGCFJ010000343.1:0-6800 GCA_045106885.1 Saprospiraceae bacterium | reverse complement strand
CTGATTTAAGTTTCTTCGTGAATGCTTTGGATTCTAAAACTTCTGGTGTTGATTTCGTTGCTAGTTACAGAGGTGTACAAGCAGGAAATGGTTCTTTAACATTTAACCTTTCTGGTAACTATACTTTACAGAATGAAAGAGATGGTGATGTGAAAAATCCAGCAATTGTAGCAGCAGCAGGTCAAACGGTACTTAACCGTGTAAATGAGGCATTATTCTTTACATCTCGTCCAAAATACAAATACATTTTAGGTGTTAGCTATCAAGCAGGTAAATTCGGTGCTTCTTTGAACAATACTTTATTTGGACCAACTACTTTCAATAACGATGGTTTAGATCTTGGTTTATATACAGAGTTTGACCCTAAAGTTGTAACAGATTTAGGATTAACTTACAAATTAGGCGAGAAGACGACTGTTGCCTTGAATGTAAACAACATCTTGAATGTATTACCAAAATGGAACTTCAAAGCAAATAGAGGTTCTGAATCTTTATTAAATGATGCTGAGTTTTTAAGATCTCAGTCTGACTTGATTACATTTAGTAACCGTTATGATGTAATGACTTACGATGGTTACCACTTCAGTCAGTTAGGTACAATTTTCAATTTAACTGTTAATGTACAGTTCTAATATAATAAGCATTAAGCACTAATGGAATAATGAACGATAAATGATGAATGATGAATTCGTAAAACATTGACCATCAATGATTACTTTTCAAAAAATTAGCTTTTTATTTTTTATTCATTCTAAATATTAAACTAGTGTATGAAGATTAATGACTAACCTAGAAATTAGTATTTTTACGATGCTAATTTTTAGGCTAGTACATTAATTAACAACAGAATCAAAGAGAATCTATTTGGAAATAGTTAATTTTAGGGAATGATTTATCTACCTAAATTTTGATTAACTATGTACGACGACCTTACTTCCTTCCGCAAAGAATTACATGCTCACCCAGAATTATCAGGAGCAGAAAGGGCGACCGCCCAACGAATTATTCAAAAAATAAAAAGGTTCCATCCAACACAAATCATTGACAATTTAGGTGGTCATGGTGTAGCGGCTATTTATGATTTCCCTAAAGCTGGTAAAACCGTATTATTGCGGGCAGATACTGATGCTTTACCGATTCAAGAAGTCAATGATTTTGCCCATAAATCCATTAATGATGGCGTGTCTCATAAATGTGGGCATGATGGACATACCACCATTTTGATGGGCCTTGCCAAACGCTTACACGACCAACCTTTATCAAGTGGAAAAGTCATTTTATTATTTCAACCAGCCGAGGAAATAGGCATGGGCGCAAAAGCAGTTTTAGCAGACGAAAAATTTGCTGCCCTCCAACCAGATTATGCGGTTGCTTTGCATAATGTACCAGGTTTTCCTACAGGACAGATTGTTTGTCGAAAAGGGACGTTTAATCCTGCCGTTATTAGTTTAATTATTCAATTAAAAGGTAAGAAAGCGCATGCTGCCGAACAAGAAAATGGGGTAAATCCAGATATTGCCATTGCCAGTCTAATTCACGAAATCCATCAATTACAAGCGTATGATTTAGCCAATGCTGATTTTTTGAAATGCACGACTATTTATACGAGAATTGGTGCTAAAGATTATGGTATTTCCGCAGGAGACGGGGAGTTGCATTATACCCTTCGAGCGTTGACAAAAGAGAAATTAGAGTCGGCGAAGCAAAAAATAATAGATTTGATTACTACGATTTGTGAGCGAGAACAATTGACTTTTGAATTAGAATGGCTACATGATTTTTCGGCGACGATAAATGATGCCACTATTGTAAATTGTATTGAAAAAGTGGCTAAACAGCACCAATTTTCTTACCTAGATAAAATGTTTCCTTTTCAATGGGGAGAAGATTTTGGTTTGTTTACAGAAAGTATTCCAGGGGCAATGTTTGGTTTAGGAGCAGGAACAGAGACGCCTGCTTTGCATCATGTTGATTATGATTTTCCTGATGAGATTTTGCCTTATGGGGTGGAGATGTTTTATGGTGTGGCGAAGGAGATTTTAAAATCTTAAATCACAGTTCATAAATCTTATATCATAAATCTATTTAAGCATTTACTTCAAAAAAGGTATCGATACTTTTGATTTAAATAAACTCGATGAATTAAGTCTCCAGACTTGATTCGACTATCTCGTCGGCTCCAGACGACCGTATATGGTACTAGTAACGGTCGTCAGAGACGACGAGATGAGCATTTCAAGTCTGGAGACTTAACATATCGGTTTTAATTGAATTTTTTAATTCTTCACCTGTTTCCCTTGGTCCGATAAATACTGCATCTGCGCAATATTCGTCAAATAATCATTGGGAGTCATGCCAGAACCTAACTCTTTAGAAGAGTAGAAAATAAAGCTTTTAAGGTCTTTAAGTTCCTCGTCCGTAATCATTCCTCTTAATGCGGGCATTCCTTGTTTAGCTAAAGCACCATCTAACACAATAGCATCATAATTCTCAAAAACTTGGTCAGTAGAACGACCTAAATCTGGCGTAGACGAGTGACCAGCGCCAATCATTGGATGACAACTGATACAAAAACGAGTAAAGACATTCCAGCCATTCCCAATCTGAGCAGGACTAGCTTCATCTCTCAAAGCCGTCAATGGTTGCTCAAAAGCAGGCATTTTTTCTGGATGTTCTGCCGTTCCCCCTAATTTGAAGGTATAGATAGTTCCTGGGTGAATCCGAGGGACATGCTTATGCAGTTTAGCTAAATAACCACCCCAACCAACTAGGATAGAAATATACTGCTCGCCATCGACCATATAAGTAATAGGCGAACCGACAATTCCTGAACGAAGGTCAATTTGTTTTAAGACACTACCATCCGCAACATCTCTAATTGTAAACATTCCCGTTGCATCTCCTTGCATTAATAAGCCCGTAGCCGTACTCAATAAACCACCATTATAAATACCAACTTGGTCTATGCCCCAAACTTCTTTCTGCGTCTTTGGATTCCACGCCACCAATCGACCACTAGTAGTATTAGGAACAGGGGCATTTGGATTCGGGTCAAAGACATTCGGCATGTATAGCTTATTATTTAGCGATACATTCGCATCAAATCCACCGCCTAAAGCATCTGGATTATCAGGCGTACCTGTATTGACAAAGCCTTGAGATTCCTTTGCGGTAGGAATATAAACCAAGCCTGTTTTATGATTATAAGTCATCGGTGGCCAGTTATGTCCACCATGAGAACTTGGTGCAATCCAATGTACTTGCCCGTCCGTATAACGAGCGCCTTCTGCTTCGATAGGTCTGCCATTCTCATCCATCCCTGTCGTCCAGTTTTGATAAACAAAATTATCCGCAGAAATAAATTGTCCATTGGTTCTATCAATTACATAGAAATAGCCATTTTTAGGGGCTTGCATCAATACTTTTCGTGCTTTTCCCTCAATTTCCATATCCGCTAAAATGATATGTTGCGTTGCCGTATAATCCCAAGAATCCCCAGGCGTTGTTTGGTAATGCCAGACATAAGAACCATCGTCTGGATTTAAAGCAACAATACTAGATAAGTACAAATTATCGCCACCACCTGGACTTCTAAACTCTCTATTCCAATGCGCACCATTACCAACCCCGATGTAAAATAAATTTAATTCAGGGTCATAAGCCATCGCATCCCAAACCGTACCACCACCACCTTGCTTCCAATATTCGTCGCCATTCCAAGTTTTTGCAGCTTCCGCTAAATCGGCATGTTCGAAAGGCTTGCTAGGGTCACCAGGAACGGTATAAAAACGCCATGCTTGTTTACCCGTAGCAGCATCATAAGCGGTCACATAACCTCTTGCGCCAATTTCAGCACCACCATTTCCGATAATCACTTTTCCTTTAACAACTCTTGGTGCGCCTGTAATAGAATAATTTTGGGTAGGGTCAATGGTTAATACTTCCCAGTTCTTTTTACCTGTTGTGGCATCAATAGACACTAATTTTCCATCCAAAGTACCCATAAATAAGTCGCCTTGATAAATGGCTAAGCCTCGATTAGAAAAACCACAACATAAATCCACATTGGAGTCGGTATTATAATCATGGATAAATTGCCAGATTTCTTCGCCTGTTCGAGCATCATAAGCCCATACCTTATTAAAAGGCCCAGAAAAATACATAATACCATCCACCACTAAAGGCGTTGCTTGCAGTCCTCTTTTCGTACCTATCTCTTCCGACCAAGCCAAGCCTAAATCTTTGACATTTTCTTTGGTAATCTGACTTAACGTAGAATAACGGTCTTCTTGATAATTTCGACCATAGGACATCCAATCGCCTTGACGGGCATCGGCATTCACGAGGGTATTATCGGAAATTTCGCCTGTTACTTTGGCAATGTGTTCTGCACTGCCTTTAGCTAATTGTTCTTCTTGGCAAAAAGTAAATAGAAAAATGGTTGACAGGATTGCCAAGCCTACTAGGAATTGTTTTTTCATTTTGCGCTTTGTTTGATGCATTGAATGGTGAATAGTAGTGAGTGTTTTTTCGGAACTAGTTCTACCATTGAATGGTTAATGAATAAGGCAAAAAATAGAAAAAAAATTGAACTCGTTGTATTTTTTTTTTAAATTTAGGATTTGTTTGCTTCGTAGTCCTGCCCTAAAATTTAATACCATAAACTTAAAGTCTTGATTTTTCTGCCTCCTCCATAGCAGGTGGTAAAACGGGTAAAACGCCTTGGTTTTTTAGCGTCGTCGTGAAGGTATTTCCTTTGACCATTTTCATTTGTCCTCTAGCAGATTGGTAAGTATGCGAGGTGTTTACATCTTCCGAATGTTTCCATTGATGGCGATATAAAGCTTGTAATGTATTGGTTTCCGTTCCTTCTTTGACAGTGGTTTTTACGGTAAACGTATTGGTCAATTTTGCCGAAGCTGCATCATAATTCCAACCCACTTCGGTATCTTCAATAAACGCAAAAGCATGATTGGTAAATTCTTCTAAAGTTGTCAAAGAATTATCTGGTAAAACAGCAATAGAAAAGTAGCGTTTGCCTTGTAAGTCAGCTTTAAAAGCAGCTCTTGCAAAAGGATTCGGTGTGCCGTTGACTAAATTATTTTCATCAAAAGTATAATTGGTATTCGTATTCCACGAAGTACCAGCAGGCGCAAAAATGGCATAATGATGCCCTTGCGTTGTAAAGCCTATAATATTGTTACCAATGGTATTATCAATGGTATGTCCGAACAAAAATCGAAGGTAAATATCATCCGAATTACTTTCAAAAAAAGTGTAAGGCGAACCATGTGCCATCGTTGCTTTTAGTTGTTTATCCGTAGCATCCAACCATTCTGCTTGTACATGCCAATCGCCATAATTAGCAGTTTTTACGGTATCAGTCACGCCCATATCTAGCCCTTCTACACCAATTGTAAAATCTTGGTTAGCCATTGGATATTGGTATTTTGCATCCGAAAAACCATAATAATCTTCGACCGTTGCTTGGTCGGGATATTTGACATCCAAACCATAACGATTAGCCGTAAATGCCAATGGATGTGCAAATAATTTCCAAGAATGAATTTCCCACAAAAAAGTCTGATTTTGGGTATGTTTATATAATAAAGAGGTCCACCAATCATTGGTCTGAATCGGTTTGTCAAAGGAATTGGTTACTTGGGGTAGGGCATTTGCGCCACTGGCATGTTGAGGAATATTGCCATTTGGGGGCGGTGCTAAATTATAGCCTCCTAAGCCAGTTGTGACAAATTGGTCTGGTACAGAAGTAATGGCTAAGGCATCTAATGTGACCATTTTTTGCGCAGTAACCACATCATAATCATCCATTAAATCTGCATAAGTTGCCATATCTTGTGGCGTCGCACAAGTCGCACAAAAATTGGGGGCAGGAGTAGCTGCACAATCTTCAAAAATCAAATCATCACCTCGGACCACCTGATGATTAAATTGAATGGGATTAAAAGGAGGGATAGGGGAAAGTTCAGTGCCTAAAATGAAGATACTATCATAAGTTTGAGTAGGATAAATAGTTGGGTCTAAGTATTCAAAAATGATGGGGTAGCGCATGGTCGGATTGGATTGGTCATCAAAGATACGTCCACAAATAAAAAAGCCATTTAAATTTGTTCCTTCCGTAAACAGACATCCACCATGTAAGCCATGCACATCATCATTAGGATTACTGTTTTTGATAATCGTATTGATAACTGCCCAATGTTTAGGGGCTTGGCGACCATTTCCAGCTAAGGTATGACCACCTTGGAAAGTAATGCCTTCTTCATAAGCTTCGATATTTTAGTGGAGACGCAATTGGAAAATAGGGTAGGGAATGTTAATAATAGGAGTGATTTCCTTAGCATTTACGGTCGTTTTATTTAGGAAAACTGCCAAGATAGCTAAGAAAATTTAATTTGAAAAGTTTAATACTAGAATACAAAGAAATGACCTATCAGCAAATCTACTTAATCCCCCATCAAATCCACGATAGTAGAAGGCAAAGTCTCCTCACCAATAGTTGGTTTAAAAATACCTAAGCGAACGGCTTCCATAGCGTAGATGACTTGGCTAATTTCTTGAATGGTTTGCTGGTCAGCTACGGTAGTTAAATTAGGCTTATATCTATGTAGAAGTTCTTTGGAGATTAATTGAATGGCGTCCCGATTTTTTAGGGATGTTGTTTGAGTAGTAGCTAGTTCTTCTGGTAGTAAAATATTGGTTTTATCTATTTCTAATAAGTCATTTTGTTCTAAAATATCTGCTCTCAAGCTATTTAAATCCCAACCACCACCTTTCGG
>JBGCFJ010000342.1:0-9088 GCA_045106885.1 Saprospiraceae bacterium | reverse complement strand
ACCTCTTTTTTGAAAAAAAATAATTAACATCTTACTGATAATCAGTAAGTTAAATTAGAATAGGATTATATTTAATATTTTATAAATTATGGACTCATAAGTAAAATCATATTTTATAGTCTAATTTTGATAAAATGATAGGTTTCTCAAATCATTTTTTGGGTATTTCCTTCTTTTTTTAAAGATAACTCTTTAGGATGGTAGCTCAAAATGAAACAGCAACATAATTTACTATCTAATCAAAAAAAATGTAAAGCATTGATTTTCAGTTTGTAATAAAAAATACTGGTAATTCCAACTAATTATCAAAACTTAACTTTAAGGGTGCGAAACCTAAGTACTTAGTTTATTACAAAATCATTTTTATAGATATTAACAAAAAAATCCCTGCATCGAAGCCGATACAGGGATTTTTATTTGCTATAAAACTAAAATGGATTAGTAGCTTACACCTAATGCCTTCATAGTTTCAACATCTAAGCTACCGATTGGTAAACCATTATCTTTTTGGAATTTAACTAAAGCAGCTTTAGTTTGCGCTCCGATAACGTTATCAATTGGACCAGGGTTATAACCTCTATCTCTAAGTGCTCTTTGAATCTGCTGGTTTAATTGAGCAGTAACTTTATAGTTACAAACAACTTCTCTCCATTCAGTGAATCCACCTTTCTTTACTAATTTACGCTTAGTAACAGTTGTGTATTCAGCAGGAATTTGTACTTCACGAGTACTAGCAGCAGATTTCAATACTCGCTTAGAAGAAGTCGAATATTGAGCAGGAATCGCTTCTTCTCTTGTTGTTGCAGCAGAAGCTACAACTTGAGAAGTGATAGTCGCATACTCAGCAGGAATTACTTCCTCTCTTGTTGTTGCTGGTGTTTTGATTACTCGCTTAGTAACACTTGTGTATTGAGCAGGAATTGCTTCTTCTCTTACACTTGCTGGTGTTTTGATAACTTTCTTAGTAACAGTCTTGTATTCAGCAGGAATTGCTTCCTCTCTTGTTGTTGCTGGAGCAGATAACACTCGCTTAGTAACTGTTTTGTACTGAGCAGGAATTGCTTCTTCTCTTGTTGTTGCAGGTGTTTTTACAACCTTCTTAGAAACAGTCTTATATTCAGCAGGAACTGGTGTAGTCTTAATACAATCTTCACCACTAGCAGAATATCCAGCTGCACATCCTTTTCTATTACGCTTAGTTACTGTTTTATATTCAGCAGGAACTTCTACTAAACACCAAACTAAACAGTCATTAGGATCAGCAGACAAACAGTTTTTGTCAGCCTTACGCTTTACCCACTTTGTAGAAGCAGGAGAAACTTCAACTCTTTCCGTTGTTGTTGCGTATTGAGCTGTAACTCTGTCATTTCTTGTAGATGCTTCTTTGGATACAGCTTGCTTCGTTACAGTCTCATATTTAGCAGCAACAGGAATCATTCGCTTAGAAGCTGCTTTTACTAAAACTTGCTCCGTCTTAGTTTCATACTTAGCAGGAACTGCAATTAATCGCTTAGTTGCTTCCTTTACTAAAACTTGCTCAGTAGTAGTTTCGTAAGTAGCAGGAACCGCAACCATCTTTTTAGATGCTTCAGCAACTAATACTTGCTCAGTAGTAGTTTCGTACTCAGCAGGAACATAAACTAATCGCTTAGACTCCTCCTTAACCATTACTCGCTCCGTCTTAGTTTCATACTTAGCAGGAACTGCAATTAATCTGCTTGCTGCAGCAGTTTTTTCCATTTGCTCAGTTACAGTCTCATATTGAGCTGGTACAACTTCTACTCTTTTTGAAGCTGCTTTAGTTTCGATTTGCTCAGTTACGGTTTCATATTCGTCTCCTATCAAACACTTAGCGTAGCACTTTCCTGCTTCTTTTCCAACAGGATCACTATCACTTGGTTGTGCAGACAACGTCATGAAACCTAGCATAAATACCGTTGTAAGTAAAAAACTTAATTTTTTCATAATTGAAATGCTAGTTTTGTGAATTAAAATTAATAAGCTTGTTATTTTTAAACAATTTATATGTGAAAAATATTACTATGTTTATCATCAAAAGGTCTTACTGAAAAAAGGTGTCGGACACTTTGATTTAATAAAATACAGATATTTTAATTATTAAAATCGAATCATTTATATATGATAAGTGTCCGACACCTGTTCCAAAATCGACCTTTTTTCAGTAGAACCATCAAAATATTACCGCATTTTTCGCAAAATTAGAATATATTTTTAGGGTAACATAAATAATACTTAGTAATGTTTTTACTTTGCAGACCAAAATCGCTAATTTCCGACATTGGTAACACCTTACCTCCCTTAAAAAGAATTAAAATTTCTTCTTTAGAAATAGTATATACATTATTTGATTCTTTCCCACTAATGATTAATTGCTGAACTGATTGTAGGTCAATAGGGAATTTCTGAGCAATTTTATAACGAATTTCTTCTAAATAGTCACTCTCATAAGGCTCATTACTAAATTCTATTTTAAATAAATTTCTATTTAGTAATGACTTAGCATAATATGACAATAAAAAATCATCCGACCTAGTGAAGTTTTTTAAAGCTGAATAGATGTCAAAATCGTCTAATAAAGAGAAATGGTTGAGCAGTGCTCGCTTTTCTTTTTTGCGAAAAGGTTTTTCAGGGCAATGATAAAGAAAATAGGCTAAACTTTCTGAGATGTCTAATTTCTTTTTCTTATCTGCTAACTCTTTTGCTCTTTTCAAAACTTTCACTAACATCTGCTCCGACGCAACAACTGTCTTGTGCAAATACACTTGCCAATACATCAACCTTCTAGCCATTAAAAATTTTTCTATAGAATAGATGCCTTTGCTTTCTACTACTAAATTTCCATCTTTAACCGCTAACATTTTTATAATTCGGTCATAACCTATTACCCCTTCATAAACTCCAGTAAAGAAGCTGTCTCTATTCAAATAATCCATTCTATCCATATCCAATTGACCAGAGATTAACTGATGAAGGAATTGTTTAGGATATTCATTTTTAAAAATTTGAATAGCTAAAGTTAGTTTACCATTAAATTCTTTATTCAAAGCCTCCATGAAAAATAGTGATAACTCTTCATGGTGTACATTTACTAGTGTCTTTTCCAGCGTATGAGAAAATGGTCCATGTCCAATATCATGTAGCAAAATACCTATAGACACTGCTTTTGCTTCTTTAGTAGATATCGAAACCCCTTTAGATCTCAATACCTCTATTGCTTGTGTCATCAGGTGCATTGCCCCCAAGGCATGATGAAAACGAGTATGCAGTGCACCTGGATAAACGTGATCTGTCAAGCCAAGTTGCTTAATTCGACGTAAACGTTGAAAATAAGGGTGTTCAATTAAATCAAAAATGATATTATAGGGAATATTGATGAATCCATATACGGGATCATTGAAAATTTTTTTCTTATTCATGTACTAGTTTCTAAGTAAAGGCTCAATAAATAAAGTAGTAATCTACTAAAATGTACTCTCCCAAATTAAAGTAAGAGCGTAATGCTTGCTTATTGTAAAGTAGCAGCTGATTAATTGCTACTCATTTATTGATTGAGGAATAATAACTAGTTGAATTAGTTGCCTAATAGTTGTACTTCAACTTTTTTGCAAAGATAGTAAAGGTATTGATCATAGTTAATGGAGAAGAAGGGAAAAGTAAAAGGCAGCCCTTGAGGGCTACCCATACTATGAGAAACGAAAGATCTTATTGTCGAGTGTTTGATACAAAGATATAACTTTTATATGTAAAAAATATAAAATATTAAAAAAGTTTTTATAATGGAGAAAATATGCCAAATACTCCTTTTATTTACCAACAATTGCCAATAGATTTATCCTTGATAATAGATAATCAGAAAACAAATTGATACTTAGAAAGAAGTGAGAAGTCAGACCGTTTATTACATAAACTGTCAGCAGTCAGATTGAATAAATATAAATTTCTGACATTCAGTTGGTTGCCTATATTTAATCTGACTTCTGACAGAAAATTTCAATTTTCGGTCTGACTTCTGACCTCTAAAAAATATCAGTTTATTAGCTGACGCGCTATATATTCTCTGCTACAAGCATCGGAAAATATAGATTTTCTGTTGTCTATCCTAAACTTGAGTGTTCAACTTTAGACGGGTAGCCCTAGCAAACAGCTACCTCCTGCAATTCCAATCTGGCTTAGTGCATCTTCCCGTAACTTCCCAAAATTGATTCGACAATCAATTTTGCTAGAAGATTTGTTCCCGAAAGGGCTCTAAATTATCCAGTAATAGGAAATTACTGGATAATAGGGCTACTGAAAATTCCAAAATGGGAATTGCTGAACGACTTCGCTAAATTTAAATCTAGTTTTATAAAATAAATCGACTTATTTTAGTTCAATCATTTCTCTCGAAAGAAAAAATCTTTTCTTTTAACCTTTTCCTAAAAAAGGAAATGTAACTTTACTTTCTCCTTACCGAATAACTATTATCATTCTTTTTAAGGTATGAATAGCTAAACTGAAAATTTTCTATTACAACAGACTTGTCTTAGAAGTAAATGACAAAATCAGGACACGTAAACGCTTAGTTAAAAAATTGAGCGAAAATAAATTAAGTTATTATTATGGTACAAACAGAAAAAATTACTTCCGCTTCAACGATACATTATTCTACTTGTCCGCTTTGTAATTCTAAAAAAATTCAGTTGACTTTAGCAACAGAAGATTATTCTATTTCTAAAGATGCTTTTGAAATTTATGCTTGCCAGACTTGTGATTTTCATTTTACTCAAAATGCGCCTGCACCTATGGCTATCGCTCCTTATTATCAGAGTGATGTTTATATTTCTCATAGTGATACCAAAGAAGGATTAGTCAATCGTTTGTATCATACCGCCCGAGATTTAATGCTCGAAAAAAAGCGCAAATTAGTCCAAAAGTTAACGACTGGTAAACGATTATTAGATATAGGTAGTGGAACAGGCTACTTCTTAAATCACATGCAAAAAAATGGATTTAAAGTAACTGGAGTAGAAATTGATGGTGATGCTAGAGCAGCCACTTTAAAAAACTTTAATATCTCGGTTAATCCTCCCCCAACTTTCTTGGATGGGCAATTAACAGAAAAAGTGGATGTGATTACCCTTTGGCATGTTTTAGAACATCTTCATGATATGGATGGCTATATGCAAAGTATGCACCGTCAATTAACAGAAAATGGGGTCGTCTTAATTGCCGTTCCTAATCATAAATCTTACGATGCTCAACATTATGGAAAACATTGGGCGGCGTATGATGTGCCTCGTCACCTTTGGCATTTCTCCCCTAAAACGGTAGCTAGACTAGCCGATAAAAATGGTTTTAAGGTAATTGACCAAAAAAGATTGCCACTTGACCCTTTTTATAATGCCTTATTAAGCGAAAAATACCAAGCTAGTAAATTATCCCTTATCTTTGGCGGCTTAATTGGATTAGTATCTCTTTTAGTAAGTTATGTCAATCCTACACGGAGTACTTCTCCAATTTATATTTTGAAGAAAAAGTAGTTGGTGATTCGTGATTGGTAACTAGCAATTTGTTTCGCTCGACCAATCACCAATCACCAATCACCAATCACCAATCACTAAATCATGAAAGTTAAGACAATTGCCATTGGTTGTGACCACGCTGGTTATCCTTATAAAGCAGCTATTGTTAAAATGTTAGATAAAAAAGGGTATACCGTACTTGATTTTGGTACGCATACACCTGATTCTGTAGATTATCCCGACTTTGCCCACCCTACTGCCAATAGCGTAGCCGATGGAGAAGCGGACATGGGTATTTTATTATGTGGCAGTGGCAATGGCGTATCTATTACCGCTAATAAACACCAAAAAATTCGAGCTGCTTTATGTTGGCAAAAAGAAATTGCAGAACTAGCTCGTTCTCATAATGATGCCAACATGATTTCTTTACCTGTTCGTTTTATTAGTGAACCAATGGCTTTGGATATGGTGACTGTTTTTGTGGAAACAGAATTTGAAGGTGGGCGTCATGCTCGACGGGTGGGGAAGATGCCTTGCATGTAAAAACAAAAAATTATACCCTTATTTAGTAGAAATTGGTTGTTGAGCTAACTTCTCTTCCATTTTTGCTTTTAATTGATCTATTCTATTAATCAATTCATCAACTTTAGACTTATCGAAATTATCCTTTTGTGCTATACTTTTCTGTGCAATATCATTAGCAGCAGCAATACATCCTCTAAGTTTCACTAATTTATCATTCATATTTATATAGTTGAAGGAGATTTATTTGTTTTGCCCTTTTTTTAAAATTATAAGCTTCTTTTTCAATTCGTCTAATTCATCAATGGTAGCTCGTAATAAAGTTTCTTCAAATTCATCTAAAGGTGCTTTCTTGTAAATTAGTTCTTCAAAAATTTCTTCTGCTAATTCAATAAATCCTTCTATCTCTATAATTTCTTGTTCTCTTTTCGATAGCATTTTAAATTTTTTGTTTTTCGTTATTGATTTATTGTTAAGATACGTAGATTATAGCTTGATTACAAAAAAACATTTATAAATCAGACAGATTAATTCTTTTTTAACTTTAACAAAGCCACATTCTCAATATGATGTGTATGTGGAAACATATCTACAGGTTGACATTTAACCACTTCATATTTCTCAGATAAGACCTCAAAATCCCTCGCCTGCGTGGATGGTTTACAACTTACATAAATCAATTTAGGTGCTTCTAACTCTAGCAACATTTTCACTACTTTTGGATGCATGCCAGACCTTGGAGGGTCAGTAATGAGAATATCTGGTTTACCATGCTTTTTAGCAAACTCAGGTGTCAGAATATTCTTGACATCTCCTGCATAAAAAGTAGTATTATCTATCTTATTTCTAACTGCATTTTCCTTAGCATCTTTAATCGCCAATTCTATTTCTTCTATCCCTACGACTTGCTTGCAATATTTAGCTATAAAAAGCGCAATACTTCCTATTCCTGTATATAAATCATAAACATTTTCTGTCCCTTCAAATTCAGCGAAATCGGCTATGACTTGGTATAATGCCTCTGCTTGTTTGGTATTCGTCTGAAAAAAGGATTTTGGACCAATTTGAAAGGTCACATCTCCTAGCTTATCTTCCACATAAGCTTGTCCATGGTATAGCTCCATATCCAAATCATACATAAAATCATTGGTCTTCGTATTAATACAGTAATAGACGGAAGTCAATCCAGGAATTCTTTTAATAATTTCATCTAAAATACCTTGAATTTTTTCCTGGTCGTTATTGTGAACACATAAAACCAACATAATTTCTCCCAAGGTCGTAATTCGCAACATTAATTGTCGCAAAAATCCAATGTTCTGGCGAGCATCGAAGAACTCCAAATCTTGTTCAATAGCTATATCTCTAACCGTATTTCTAATAAAATTAGAAGGTTCATATTGTAAAAAACATTTATTAATATCAATTACTTTATCAAAAGCACCACCTGGATGAAAACCTAAAACTTGTGCTTTGTTCGGAATACCACTATCTATTTCTTCCCGAGTTAACCATCTTTTACTAGAAAAAGAAAATTCTAATTTATTGCGGTAATAGACTTGATGCTTACAAGGTAAGATTGGCAACATCTCTTTGACTTCCACTTTGCCAATTCGCTGAATAACATTTCGTACATCTTTTTCTTTAAAAGCCAATTGCTGTTCGTAAGAAACATGCTGCAACTTACAACCTCCACAAAGGTCGAAGTGGGTACAAACAGGTGTGACTCGTGTATCAGAACGTTTGTGAAATTTCTGAATCGTTCCTAAAAAAATAGATTTCTTCTTTCGTCTAGCCAAAACATCTACTACATCTCCTGGCGCAGCATCTTCTACAAAAATCGCTCTTCCTTCTTCATCTTTCCCAAAGCCCTTTCCTTTGTCCGCTAAATCAGTAATGGCTAATTTTTCTACTAAAAACGGCTTTCTTCTATTTCTACCCATGTATTAAATTGTGTATGATTATTTAATGGCAACTAAGTTAGTAACTGGTAAACTGGCAACTGGTAACCCGCAACTCGTAACAGGAAAACTGGCAACTCAAATCACCTCGTCAATACGACATAATCCTTTAAAATCGTTTCTAAAAATTCTAGTTTCTTTTTTGGCTCTTCAGGTAATTCCAATAATTCACTAAACCGTTGTGTCAATAATAAGAGTGCTTCTTTATGTGCTGGATTTGGATATTGTTTATACCGTAGAATCGCACTCTTGACCAAAAGCATATCGGACTCTTTAAAATGTTTTATGCCAGCATAAGCAGGAGTATAGTTTTCTTTGGTACTAATTTTTAAAACATCGTCCAGTCGAGTTATTTTTTCTGGTATCAATTTAATAACCGTCGTATTTGCAGTCATATCTCCCAATCGCTGCTTTCGCTGAGAAGAAGCAATCATCATAGCAGCTAAAATACCTAATGAAAAAATAGTATCAACGATATGGAAAACGGCTCTTAATAAGTAATCACTTAATCCTGCCTCTGCCCCATCCAATCGAACGACTTTTAAACCCATCAATTTTTTACCCCAAGATTGTCCATTCGCCACAATTTCAGAAATCAAATGATAACCCATAAAAGTGATAATAGGGATAAATCGTGCGACCATCAATAATGAACCATCTTCCCCAAATATATCTCCTACAATCCATGAAGCCGAAAAAATAATCCCTAAGCCAATCATTATCGCTATAGCCCCATCAATCAAAGTCGCAAAAAAACGGTCTTTAAGTGTTGCTAATTCATAGGCAATTGTTACATTTTGAGTCGTTTGAATATCTATGCTACTCATTGGTTGTTGATTAATGAGGCGCAAAATTAACGGGTTTATTCCGAAACTACTATTTTTGTGTGGGTTTATTCTGGTTGCTGGTTTGCTGGTTGCTGGTTTTTGCACACATTCTTCTTTACTGTAAAATTATTCGTTACTATTAAGGCAAAGTGGCAGAAATAATCAACCATTTATACCGCCTTTTTCCCTTCTAAGAAACTCAAAAAATGCGTCCATAATCCATTATGCAAGCATTTTTTGAATTCCTTAGAAGAAA
>JBGCFJ010000341.1:0-7533 GCA_045106885.1 Saprospiraceae bacterium | reverse complement strand
CTCCAACATTTTTTATTGATACCATATATCCAGGAGAAGTCATCACTTTTATGATAGACCTAGGATTAAATTGCGATGGTATTACAACGGTTAATGACTCAGGCGATAAGAACCTAAGTATTACTTTTAATTGTACAGGTGGCGGGCAAAACATTTTAACGCAGGAGTCCGCTAATTTTGAAGTAGCAAAAGCAACTTTAACGATTCCTAGTACCACGCCTACTAATTTGGAAATGTATCTTAATAAAATAGATACAGTCACAACCAGAATTGTAAATGGTTCTCAGGGAGTGCTAGATTCTTTAGAATTTTTTATTGAAGACCATCCTAATTTAGACCTAGTAGATGTATTAATCAATGGCATCTCAATCCCTATTGAAAGACAAACAGGTGGACGAACTTATTATTTACTAGATGGAACATTAATCGCAGAGGCAGTAAATCTTTTAGACACTAACAACAACTCAACCTTAATAGAATTTAATGAATTCTTTGATATAAAAGAAGTCTATCGAATGACCTCTTGTAATGTTTCGCCTGGTCGGTTGAATAGAGGAGTCAATTTTGGATGTGATGGCGAAATTTGCGAAGAGAATACTCGTTCTTCCAATGTAGAATATGGTGCGGAACAACCCCGTGTGAGTTTCCAGCCTTATACGGGATTTAGCACGGATATGAATCCACTTTGCTATAATGATAATGTGATTGTGAGCGGTTTGTATTTTACGAATAATGGACAAGCACCAGCTACCAATATTAATTTTGGGCTAAATGATTGGGACATACATGGTGGTAAATCTACGACTGGATTTGATCCAAATTCGGTGACCTTTCAATTGGGTAAAAACGGTACGTCTAGTACTTTGACGCCAACAGGGGTGGGCAGAGATAATTGTTCTGAATTTCCAGATAGTTTGCGTTTTAATATGGGGAGTTTAATACTTGAACTAGGGGATACTATTTTTGTGCGCTTCGACCGATACACAGGTTGTGGTTGTAACCAAAGTAGTGTCAATGGCTGTCAAATTAGAAATGTCAACAGTTGGCGAATTGTGGGAGAAGATACTAGTTATCCCGAATACCAAGACCTTTGTGGATTTAATACTTTTACTGCCGGGCAGTATAGTTTTGGCGGAGAACGGGTCTCTTTAAGTACCTTTTTAGAAGCACCTGTAGAAATAAATGGAGGCGAAGCAGGGACAAATACTTACAATATTCCTTTCTATTCCAATACAATAGATGAGGATTGTCCGACTTGTTATGTTGAAGCGACCTATGAAATAGGGAATGGCTTAGATGTGACAGGATTAATGTGGATTGATGATGATGGAGATATGTGGACACCTGATTTTTATGATTATACAGATAATGGAATTAGCGGCGGAGGCGGTACGACTGATACGTTAATAGTAAGATGGACAGGAATACCACCTGCTGACTTTTCTCCAAGTGGAGGGGGCTCTGCTATTTTATTAAAATATGTGGGAGATTGTGACGAAACAGGCGTGATGTGTTCGCAAGGAACAGTGGCTGATATTCGACAAGAAATTCGCTACTACATGCCACCATGTACGAATTGTACCCCTCAATTTATTACTTGTCCTATTGATAATTCGGTAGAGATAGAATGTCCAGGTTGTAGCCCGTGTAGCGGGTTAGTACATACAGTCATGGACGTAGAACGGGCAAGTTTTGGATCGGGAGATAATGATGATGATGGCATGCCAGAAGCAGGTGAATTTATAGATACCGCAATGATTCGATTAGACCGAGTGATTAGAGGAGATACTGTAAAAGTACATTATGAAGGCTATGTCAATGGCGTGGATTCTTTTCAATTTGCTTTTGCTACTTTGGATATGGCGATTTCAGATTATTTGCCTTTGGGAGCGGAATTGACCATTTATGATACCGATAAGGATACAACTTACACTTGCAACATTATTCAACAATTTAAAGATGGAAACAATCTAGTCAATAATTTAAGTGTTGCTAACTTAATTTCTTTAGGTTGTATGGATTTGCCTAACGATTTTTTCTATGCACCAGGCGATTTGGTTAAAATAGATTTTTTCTTTAGAATCTTAGAGGATGTAAGTGCGGGCGTACATAATCAGCATTTAGCAGCAAGATTTTTTGTGAGTGATGAAGATTATGGGGGGGCGCTGTTTCGATGTAATGATTTGACGGATAATATTTACCAAATTGGTTTATATGAAACCTTCTTTATCGAAGGTAGTTTCAGACAGGGAGGCTGTAATTTATTTAGCCATGAATGGGAACAACGTTCTTGGTTAGGAAATAGTGGAGATGCAGGGTTTGACTATTTTCCGAATGAATATCGGGAGAGTTGGCGTTTTCCAAAATTACACACGGTTACTAAACCAGCTTTAGATATTATTAATTTTCAAATTTTTGTTCGAAGTAAAAATGAAAGTGAATTATACCACCAAACGATTCCCGTCAATTCTCCTTATATATTAGTCAATGGTAATGATTATACCTTAAATGTGGAGCAATATATTACCGATAATGGAGGTATTCCATTTTTGGACGAAGGGGCAAGGTTTGAAATAATAACTAAACTTCGGGGAGGTTGTTTTACTGAACGAGGCGTATACAATATGCCTTATGAAATTGAATGGAACTTAAATCCTAATTTCTTTGGGCAGACCTCTGAAACAACCACAGGAGATAATAATTTTACTTACAGGAGAGGGCCAGAAATAGGTGTACAATCAGATGTAGCGATTATAAAAATTAATGGAGAAAATTCTTGTTTTGAATTGACAATCAGTAATGGTAATAATAATAACGCGAGCAATACCTTCTTACAATTTCAAAGTGCTACAGGTGCAGTTGTTGTAACTAGCTTAAGAGAAGTGACAGAAGGGAGTGATGGTTTGTATCTCAATCCAACTACAGATATTTATGAATTAGGAGATTTGAATGGTAATTCATCGAAAAAATTTGAACTCTGTATTATTACGAATAGCTGTGAAGTAGATAGTCTAACTTTAAATACAGGTTGGAGTTGTGAAGGCTATCCTGCTACCTTTCAAGAGGCAGAGTGTGTAGAAAGTGATGTGGTTTTAGTAGAACCTGTAGACGCAGAATTAGGGATGACCATTTTACAACCTTCTGGCACAGTCATGGGTGATTTATGTACGCCAACGACTTACGAATTTAAAATGAGTAGTGGTCGATTGGGGTATTTAAATGATATTTTCTTACAGTTCTTTTTACCACAAGATGTAAATTATGTACCAGGAAGTTTTGAATTGGCTTATCCTGTTCCTCTAGAGGGAACACCGACTTTTGTGACGGTCAATGACCCTACGAATTTATTTGGTAATGTTTATGAAATTAATATTACGGAACAAGATGATTTATTAGACTCTATAGGTTTAGTGGGTACAACAGATTTATTCAATAATTTTTTAAGAATTCGCTTCGATACAGAAACCCAATGTGGTTACACTTCAGGTAGTGCTGTTCGATTTTTAGGTTATGCTTACGATGCTTGTGGGGAACTGACCAATTATAGATTCTCACCAGCAGAGGCAGTTGATATTATTGGGGTAACAGCGCCATTTATTTCGGACGTAGGCGCAGGAGATTTAACGATTAACCCTTGTTTAGATGAGGAAATTCCTTTGAATATTAATTTGACAGTAGGTAATGGTAGTGACCCAGTTAGTCCAAATGATTCCATTCGAATCATGTTACCTTTTGGTCTAGAGTATGTATCTGGGTCTTATCAAAATGTTCAGAATTCAGTTACGACACCTCCAGTAATTCAGACAGTTAATGGAGAACAAGTGTTATATATTGATTTAATAGATGGTTTGTCATCAGGCATGACAGCAGAATTTACTTTAGACGTAAAAGCCACAGTGCAAGGACAACAATGTACCGATTACCAAATGGTCATTCAGTCTTTTTCTTCCGCTATGGTAGAATGTGCATCGACGGGTGACTCTTGTATAGTTCGGGCTGCATCGGACGAATTCTCTAGAAGTGTGATTTATGTAGTACCAGAATTGGAATTTACCGATTTTCAAATCTCTTCTATTATTGATGGAACAGCGGAGACTTATACGACTTCTGCAACTATTTTTAATAATAGTAGTGTGTCAGTACCTGATGGATTTACGACTACGGTAGATATTTATGCGGATATTGATGGCAACGGGAAGTTTTCTCCACCAGATTCCTTATTAGGGTCAATAATAACTACAGATGGTATTCCTGCCTTAACTTCGATGACGATTACGGGGGATTTCACTATTCCTGCAAATATTTATTGTAATCTAATTGCGGTGAGTGATAATAAAAATAATTGTTCTTGTCCAACGAGTTATTCTTTACCTGTCCAAGCACAAACGACTTATGTTTTTGATAAAGATTATACGGTTTGTTCAGGAGAAACCATCCAAGTAGGACCAACTCCAGTAGCAGAATATACTTATGAATGGATTAGTGTGGACGGCTCTAATATCACGGCTATTCAAGATGTAAATGTAGCCCAAACAGACCTTTCTTTTGTCAATGTAAGTGGCGCAAATTTAGATTGGAAATTTGCATTGAGAACCATCAAACAAGGTGATTGTTATTCTTTTGATACAATAGATGTAACCATTTATCCACAACGGGACGATATGGTAGCGACGCAAGGTTGTGCTGGTTTTCCTGTTAGTTTAAGTGGTCCGATTGATGGTTCTAATTATCAATGGTCCCCAACTACGGGCTTAACTAATCCAAATAGCCCAAGTACAGAAGTTAATTTTGCTGGTTCAGCAACCTATACCTTAACCTATACCGACCCAAATGGTTGTACCGCATTTTTTGAGCAAAATTTAACCGAGGGGGTTTGTGCGGAATCAACTACCATAGGGGATTATGTTTGGCTAGATGAAAACAGAGATGGTGTTCAAGACCCTAACGAATTTGGGATTCCGAACGTACAAGTGTTTTTGTATAATTCTAATAATTTAACGACACCAATTGCTTCAACATTGACAGGGTTTGATGGTAAATATCTATTCAATCCATTACCAGCAGGAGAATATGTAGTAAGTTTTGGTTCGCCTGGAACTAATTTTGCGGCAACGACTGCCAATAATAGTGCAAATGACGGTATTGATAGTGATATGAATCCAAATACTTTACAAACGGGGGCTTATTTATTGGCGAATGGTGATAGTATAATAACCGTTGATGCAGGTTTTGTCGAATATGAATGTACGGTTTCCGTTCTATCAGGTATAGAAAGAATTTGTTTGGGAACTTCCTTACAATTGGGCGCAAATATTGGCGGAGATGTAACTAATTATCAATGGGAAGATGCCAATGATTTAGCGGCTAATCCTTCGCCAGCAAATATTACCCTAAGTGATGCGACTATTTTAGACCCGGTATTTACACCAACCGCAACGGGTGTTTATACTTTCTATTTTATTGGCAGCAATACCAATCCAAATTTATGTAGTGATACTGCTACTTTAAGTATTATTGTAGAAGGAGAAGCCAATCCAGTAATTATCTCAGATTCGACTATTTGTGCAGGTGGAACAACTACTTTATTTGCCGCAGGTGGAACGACTTATGAATGGTTTGAAAATGGTATTCCTGTTGGGAATGGTACATCTTTGGTGATTAATCCTACAGTGACTAGTACCTATAGATTAGCGACTACTACTGATTTTGGTTGTACCGATGATGTAGAAAAAACGATTGTCGTTTTAGATGAATTAACCGTTGTAGCAGGAATAGATACCGAAATTTGCGCAGGAAACTCAGCGATGATTGCTGCACAAACGGGATTTGATAGTTATAATTGGGTAGGGACACTAAATGGGGAAGTTTATTCTGGGGCAACGATTACAGTTAGCCCAATGATGACCACAGAATATGTCTTAACGGTTGTGGATAGCAACGGATGTATCGCAACGGATACCGTGATGGTTACGGTTAATGATTTACCAATTCCAGCCTTTACAGTCAATAATAGTTGTGGCTTAAACCCTATTTCATTTACCAACAATTCTACGAATGCCACTAACTATACTTGGAATTTTGGAGATGGTACGCCAATCTTAAATAATAATGGTGCGACACTTACCCATACTTATAGTGCTGTTGGTTTATATACTGTGCAATTAATTGCAAATAATGCCAATGGTTGTAGGGATAGCATTAGTCAACAAATTAATGTGGGGACGATTACCGCCTCTTTATCTGCTAAACAAGAAATTTGTCCAAACGAATCCGTTACTTTAGTGGCCTCTGGCGGAACGAGTTATGTATGGAAATTGATGAATTCTTCTAGGGTTATTTTGAATAATAATTTAAGTACCAATGCCACCTACCAGACTGGTAACCTGACTGAAGATATGTTTTATCGTGTAGTTATTGATAATGGAACTTGTATAGATTCGTTGGAAACAGCAGTAGGTATCTTTAAGGTAGATGATATTGAAACTAGGGCAGAAACACCAATTTGTGTAGGGCAAACGGCTAGTTTAAGGTCAGAAAATGGGTTTACCAATTATGTTTGGGTGAGCCAAGTTAATGGGAATACTTATAGTGGGCAAGACGTGATTGTAAGTCCACTAGAAACAACCACCTATAATTTAACGGCAATTGATGCCAATGGCTGTACTTCAGTTGGTATAGTTGAAGTGGAAGTGAACCCAACACCCGAAGCAAATTTTACCGCCAGTGGAGCTTGTCATTTATATCCAATTGATTTTACTAGTACTTCGACAATTACTAGTGGGGCTATTACTACTTACCGCTGGGATTTTGGGGATGGAAATACTTCAACAAGTCAAAATCCAAGCCATACTTATGCTACGGAAGGAACATACACAGTTGAATTAATGGTGACAAGTGATGAAAGCTGTATGGATACTTATACTCAAACAGTTGAAATAGGAACGATTAACCCATTTATTACGCCAAGTATTACTATTTGTGCAGGAGATAATTTAGATTTAGTAGCGTCAGGTGGAACGAATTATACTTGGCAAGAATTGGACGGAATTGATGGGAATATCACGAATGCCAACCTTGGAAATTTAGCAGTTTATAATACAGGAAACCTCACAACAACTAGTTTTTACAGAGTCATTATTAGTAATACCACTTGTATAGATACGATAGCAACAGTAGTGACTATTGCACCAGCCAATACGATTGAGGCAGGAAATAACCAAACGATTTGTAATGGTATGACTGCCACTTTAGCAGGAGAATTTGGTTTTAGTAATTACCAATGGGTAGCGAACCCAGGTGGTGAAGTATTATTAAGCAGAGCTGTGTTTATAGAACCACTAGTGAATACAATTTATACGTTGACTGCAATTGACCCTAATGGCTGTGAAGTAACAGATTCTTTAGACGTATTTGTAAATAGTCAACCGACTGCCTCTTTTATAAGTGAAAAAATGTGCGTGTTGGATAGCATCAAATTTACTAGCATCGCTGATGTGTCAAGTGGATTTATTGACAATTATTTTTGGGATTTTG
>JBGCFJ010000340.1:0-3094 GCA_045106885.1 Saprospiraceae bacterium | reverse complement strand
AATTCATTGCTTTCAATACCTCCTTCTCAAAATTTAAACGCAAAGGAGGAAAGTCGCACATGACTCTCCTAAATTTCCCTCTAGGCCTAACTTTAGTCGCTAATTTTAAATCAGACCCACCTCGTCTTTTAAGTGTTATCTGAGCAGTTCGTTCTGTATCTTTTCTACGACCAGCAATCAAACTATCAAAATTGACCACTATTTCTATTTGCTCATATTACTGAATGCTTTGAAAAAGGGTTTGAATACTATCAAATGCGGGTTTTATGCTTTTTGAGGTAAAGGTATTATTAGTAGCGAATCCTTGATTCCCAATAAAAAATGCTACAATTAAGATAATGAGGTTTTTCATGTGTTTTTGTTAAATGACTAATGTTCGACCAAATTTAAAATGACGGGTGAATTCATCCTCATAGTCGCCAATTTGTGTGGCTGGTTTAACTAAAAATAGAATCAGCCAAATGAATTTGGCGATTACAATTTATCTATCAAATCATATTTCGTCGAACACTAGTAAAGTGGAAAATATATTAACCAAAGGCTATTCGTCTAAAGTTATTAATTGCAGTTAACCAAATCTGGTTGAACAGTATTAAACAGATATCCTATTTAAAGCCAATTGCGATTGATTATCAAGTAATAAAGTTGGTGTATTTATCATTTCTTTCTTTCCTGTTAAAAAATAAGATTTCATCATCCCTTTTCCTTTAATAGCCACGTCTCCACAATCTTCAAATAAAAAGTCAGTTGCTAAAATATTTTTAACGGCTTCGGTGATATGGATTTTCTCAGGATGTCCGCTTGACTCAAATCGGCTAGCAACATTAACTGCGTCTCCCCATAAATCGTAAGAGAATTTTTTATTACCAATCACCCCTGCGACCGCTTTGCCTGTATGGATACCGATTCGTATTTTTAAATCATATTTTTCGGCGTATTTTGTTTTGATAATTTCATTAATTTCAATGGCCATATTCGCTACGTTTTGGCAATGTTGCCCATCGGGAACAGGTAAACCACCAACAGCCATATAGGCATCTCCTATCGTCTTAATTTTCTCGATGCCATATTTATCTACCAAAGCATTAAACTCACTAAAGATTTCGTCTAACATAGCTACCAATTCACTCGGACTCATTTTACTAGCATATTGAGTGAATCCAACAATGTCTGCAAATAAGATGGTAACATTATCAAAACTATCAGCGACAGATTGGTGGCTATCTCGTAATTGCGCCGCAATCGTTTCTGGAAAGATGCTTAGTAATAAATGGTCTGATTTTTCTCTTTCATTCGCTAATAAATCTTTGTATTGAGTATTTTCGGTAAAAAAGAAATAGGAAAAATAAAGCGAGATAAACAAACCGTCTAAAGCTATAATGGTATTGAAAATTTGAAAAATTTCTTCGGGTACTGAAAAGACTGCACCGTAAATTACATCCCACAAAGTGACCATCAAAAAGCAAATCATAAATCCCCCCATATAGGTTAAAAATTGCTTCCTTTCTTTCCTAGAGAATAATAAGATAGTGGCTAAAGGCACAAAAACCATGTGGATCATGATTACCGTATCAAGACCATAATACATAGGCGGAATACAGGTAATTAATAAAGTTAACATTAATCCCCAAAATCGAGCTAATTTAAAAGACCAACCATAGCCAATTACTCCTACAAACAAGACTACAAAACCAGTCCAAAGTACCAAATCCAACCAAAATATTTCCCACATTCCTAGATAGAAAAAACCGAATATCCAACTCCCCATCACAAAAATCATCATGGCGACTAAAATAATCAAGATAGAAATATTCCGTTTCCTATCTTCATCAAAATGATTATAGTGCTTTTGGATAATCTTGTTAATGATTGGTATGGTTTGCATGGCGTTTATGTTTTGCTCTATAGTTAAGTTTTGTCTTTCCAAAATTGTTTTGTTTCAGATTGATGTTTCAAAGATAAGTATAAGATAAAGCTAAACTGTCTCGATAACTAAACTAGGACGTCCGAGTTTATAAACTTGGACATCTGGACAAACAAACACCTTTTTAAATCACTGACAATCAAATAATTATAATTAAATTTAAAAATTTAAAAATTCAGTTAAAAATGATAGTATCTGCGCTAATTAGGTTAATCTTGAATAAAAAAGAGGTTTATTCCAGGAAAATAGAAGTTAAAATTGAACTATTTCTTGTTGCTGATACTCCCCTATTGCATCATACATTAACTATTTTGGCTTGCTTTCGATACTGGCTAGGCGTCATTCCCGTCTGTTTTTTGAAAGCAGCATAGAAGGTACTTTTTGCATTAAAGCCCGCTTCATAAGCAATGGATATAATCGTATAATGGCTATACTTAGCATCTGTGAGTTTTTGTTTGGCATCTTCTATTCGATAACGATTGACAAAATCTAAAAAATTACAGGCTAATTTTTCGTTAATGACTTGCGATAAATAATGAGTAGGTATTTTGATTTGTTTTGATAATTGGGCTAGGGTTAATTCTGGTTCAAGGTGCGGTTTATGAACGACCATATAACCTTCTAGTTTTTTAATATATTTATCTTTTTGCAAGTTGGCTAATTTAGACTTTTCGTATTTTTGTTTTTTATCTTCCTAAGAGGTAGGAAGTAGCATTTGATGAGGAAAGGTCTGAAATAATTCAGGTTTTATTAAAATAGCAATATCTATGGCAGAAAAAAAGGCGACTAAACCACCCAAAAAAGTTAAAATAGAATAAACTCTACTATACTCCGTCGCAATAAAAAAGATGTTGACCAAAATAGGCATAGCAATGAGGAAGATAAAAAATAATAACCATCGATGAAAAGCTTTATCTATAGAAGAAACTGCATTGGGTAAATAGGTTAGACTGCTTGTAGACTTTTTCTTGTTCCATACAATGGACGACTTTGGTCATAATTCGTTCTTTGTTGGCAGTTAGCAATTTGGAATTTTGGTATTTTCTTTTGCGTTTAGTTTTAGTGTTTGAAATCGTAGTTGATGATGTTATTAATCAACGTTCTACTCTACTTTGTGGATCATACACGCTAAGTAGTACTGTCGCTCTATGCCCATACAAAAATAGCTGG
>JBGCFJ010000034.1:0-4095 GCA_045106885.1 Saprospiraceae bacterium | reverse complement strand
CACCCCCCCCCCAATAATACCTGTTAATCCTGTTCAATGAAATGCACTTGCTTTTTTATAATAAGTTGTCTACTCCTATTTTCTTGTAACACACCTGTTCCTACTCAACCGATTAATCTAATCCCTCAACCGCTACAAATTGTGCAAAAAGAAGGTACATTAAGTTTCAAAAATGGTTTTGATATTAACGTAAAAACGGAGGAATTAAAACCGCTTGCCAAGGTATTAAGAAAAGATTTTTATCTATTAACAGGGATTAATAAAATTACAAGTGCCGCAACCCCAACGCCAGTTATTCAATTAAACATTGATAAAACTTTAGCTAAGGAAGCTTACCAATTGAGCATTGACCGACAGATTAAAATTAAGGGCGGAAGCTATGGGGCAGTTGCGATGGGCGTCACTACGCTTTGGCAATTGATGAATCCTCAACTGGAAGTTCCTAAATTAGAAATTAAGGATGAACCTGCTAATAATTATCGCAGTTTAATGGTTGATATTGCCCGTGCTTGGCATGACCTTACTGTTTTGGAAGAACTCATTGTCCTTTGCCAATGGTATAAAATCAACTATTTGCATTTGCACCTAACCGATGACCAATCCATTACTTTTCCCTCTACAGCTTATCCTAAACTAGCCACAGAAGGTCGTCAATATACTAAACAAGAATTGGTTGAATTAAACGAATTTGCTTATGAAAGAGGGGTTATCTTAGTGCCAGAAATTGATGTACCAGGGCATTCAAGTGAATTTATTAAAAATAGACCCGACTTATTTGGGATTCAAGATTTGGACAAAAATCGCTACACCATTAATATCGGAAAAGAAGCGACTTACCAAGCTTTAGATGTTTTATTGGGAGAAATTGCTACTGTTTTTACGCATTCTCCTTATATTCATATTGGCGGAGATGAAGCTTTTTTTGATGGATTGGAAAGTGATGCCGAGGTGATAGCTTATATGAAAGCCAAGGAAATACCGACCATCAAAGAATTATTTCGTCATTTTATCGTCCGTTTAAATACGATGGTTCAACAACACGGGAAACAAACTATTGTCTGGGCGGGTTTTGCGGAGAAAGGGGAAATTGAAATTCCAAAAGACATTATTGTAATGCTTTGGGAGCCTCAATATTATGCCCCTGAACAATTGGAAAAAGATGGCTATAAAATTATCAATGCGTCTTGGAAACCCTTATATGTCGTAAATAATCGAAAATGGTCAGCCGATTATATTTACGAACAATGGAATCCTCGTCGTTGGGAAAGTTGGACAAATACGAGTGATTTTATTGGACCAGAATTAAAGACCACCAATAATATTATTGGCGCTACGATGTGTGCTTGGGAACAACATCCTTGGAATGAAATACACCGATTGAGAAAACGAATTCCCGCTATGAATGCTAGTTTATGGGGCACACCCAAAGAAGCTTTAGCCGTTTTTCAACAAAAATTAGCAACAACTGATGCTAAATTAAGCCAGTTATTACGCCCTTTTGCTATTAGTCTTGATGGCTTAACCTATCCAGATTGGCAAGAAGGAAATTATAATGAACATTTATGGTTCACTTCGGATTTAACTATTTCTTTGGACAGTAGCTTAAGAGGGACAATTATTAAATATTCGCTAGATAATAAGCCCCTTAATTATACCGCTACGACTTATACCAAACCTATCAAAATTGACCATACTACCACCCTAAAAATGGCGGCTTTCGATGAAGCAGGTAAGTTAATAGGTCATCCTTTAATACAAAAATATTTCCATCAACCGCTAACGATCATCAAGGATAAATTGGTCAAAGCATTAGCACCTAATAGTTGGGAAAAACATCGTTTTGAAAAGTCTTTAAACCTTCGAATCATTAGTCCTTTTCCCAATTCGGTCATTAAATATACCTTAGATGGCAGCCCAATAAAGAAGACTTCTCCTATTTACACCAGCGCAATTAATGTTCAACAAACCACCCATTTAACTACTCAGTTATTTGATGATGCTGGTGCTAAAATAGGTTCGCCCTTACGGGAAAGTTATTATTTACTCAAAAAACGCTCCAGTTTAACCACCAATAAACCAACTACCGCCTCTAATGAAGCACTCCGCCCTGGTTTAGCCAAACTAGCCACCAATGGCAATGTCACTCTTTGGGAACAATGGGGTGACCATAATAATGGCAATAATTGGATACAAGTGGATTTGGAAAAAACAGAAACAGTTAGCAAATTCAAAGTCTATAATTTTTGGGACAATTATCGTTACTACCAATACAGCATTGAAGGGTCTTTGGATGGTGAAAATTGGGAGACTTTAGTAGATTTTAGTGAGAACACGGAGATAGCTACGAATGAAGGCTATGCCCATGATATAGCAGCGGTGGAAGTTCGATATTTGAAATTGAAGGTATTGTATAATAGTGCGAATCCTGGATTGCATGTGGTGGAGTTTTCAGCTTATTAATACTACTGAAGGCAACTACTAACGTACTACTGAACGCCTCCATGTCATTTCGCAGGAATTAATTATTAATTCTTATACATTTTCCACGATTGTCTAGTTTTAGGTACACTCTTTACTATTCATCGTTCATAATTTATCGTTCTACTAAATCCCCAATAATTTCCGAACCTTTCCTGAATAAGTCTCTCCTGTCGTAATAGCTGTTTCTTTCGCATCATTCAATACTAAAATCAATTTTCCTTTAAAAAATTTACGAACTTCTCTAATATAGTTTTGGTTAATAATAAAGGAGCGATGGACTCGCAAAAAGTAGTTGGGTAAACGATTTTCCAATTTACTTAAACTACCATCACTTAAATAGCTTTTGTCCTTATTGGTAAAAACTCGAATATATTTCTCTTCTGCTTTTAGATATGTAATATCCTCGTAATCAATCAATAAAATTCGGTCACCGAGTTTTATGGGTAAGCTAAAAGAAATAATTGTTTTATCCTTATACTGTATTGATTGCTCCAATTTTTGAAAATTCACAGTTGATGTTCCCTTTCCAAATTTCAACAATTTATCTATGGCTCGTTTGAATCGTTCTAAGCGATAAGGTTTAACCAAATAGTCTATAGAATAAGTATCAAATGCTTGAATGGCATATTGTTCGTAAGCCGTTGTAAAGATGATTAAGGGCTGATAAGTCAAATTATTCAACATCTCAAAACCTGTCATGTCTGGCAATTGAATATCTAAAAACAATACATCAGGTCTTAATTTTTCTATTGCTAGAATAGCTAATCTTCCTTGATTGGCTTCTCCGACAAGGGTAATTCTATCAATACAAGTTCCCAACATTTTTTGCAATCGGATACTCGCCAAGGGTTCATCTTCTACAATAAAAGCATTCAACATTTCAATGATTTTTGGCAGTTTTTAAAATAATATGGACTTGTTTGACTGGTTTATTCAAAAAATGAATTTCATGTGCATTTGGATATAATAATTTCAATTTTTTCTTGATACTTCGTAAACCATAGCCTGTATTCATTTGCCCAGAAAAAGGCGTTCCACTGTCTATAATTCGGAGGTGTAGTTGGTCATTTTCTAGATTTCCTTGAATCTTGATTTCAATTTTATCACTTGTTTTATTAAAGCCATATTTAATGGCATTTTCGACCACAGGTTGTAATAAAAATCTAGGAATTGATGTTTTTAGTGCATCCTTTTCAATGTCCAATTGATATTGTAAACGGTCGCCAAAACGGATTTTTTCAATCGCTAAATAGGTTTCTAATTGCTTTATTTCCAGTTCTAAGGTACTTATATATTCTTCTTGTCTATTAGTACTATGTTTATAAAAATCGGATAAAGCCAATGCCATTTCTTCTGTTTTCACAGGATTAGTTTGAGCTAGGCTGGCTATGGAATTTAAGGAATTATAGAGGAAATGAGGGTTTATTTTTGCTTGAAGGGCATCTAACTCTGACTGAGAAGATAAGCTTGCTTTTTGAGTTTCTATAAGCTTTTCGCCTTGATTTCGAAGATGCTTCCAGTTTTTTCTTAGATTATTTAAAAAATTGGCAATGGCAATAATTCCCCATATCAACGAAAATTGCTGAATTAAATCCATTAAACTCATCCTTGATG
>JBGCFJ010000339.1:0-3169 GCA_045106885.1 Saprospiraceae bacterium | reverse complement strand
TGTGCTTTGCGTGTCTAACGTAATCGCCAAATTTATTTGGCTGATTCAAAATATTGACTGTCCGTAATTTATGAACCTACCAAATAAATTTGGTGGTTACGAGCGGAACAAAATCGACTTTACGGACAGACTCTAATTAGGCGCTTACACAAAATTTAAAACCAACAAATTGTCGATAATTGTTAATCTCAAATTCAACTTCAACCTCAAATTCAACCTCAAATTCCCGCCGAAGGTGGTTTTCAATTGAAAATTGAAAATTAAATTTTACTTAGAGTCTGTCCGTAAAGTTCCGACTTGCAAAGTTTTGCAACTTGGGAAGTCTGAGTGTCACCTAATTGAGACTTCATTGATTAATTGGTCAACAACAAAAAATCAACTCAAGTTTTAGGCAATAAACCATAGTAAATTACTCAGCCGTTAAATCCAATGGCTCATAATAATTATAACTCTTCTCATTCAAATACAATTCTTTATTTTTTCGACGCCATTGTTGAATCGCATAATCAGTACCTTTAAAAGTCCAACTTTGGCGATGAATATTCCAATTATGAGGAGCTAATGCCATGGCCTTATCTAAATATTTTTGGGCGCTAGTTAAGTCTTGCTTTTTTTCAAAATAAAGTCCCATTTTAAAATAGGCATCCGCTAATAAATCATCTGCTGATTGGGAACGAGTATTCGCATTCATTTTTTCAGCAGACTGTTTTAAATGTTCGCCTAACCCATTTTTCACCCAATCAATTGTTGCTTTTCCAAATAAAGTACCACCAAAAGTGTAAGGTTTCCGTTCCGTTGGCACAGTATGATATGCCGCATAAGCTGATTCATTAATCCGAACGATTTTCCCAGTTTCATCAATCCATACAGCCGTTGGTACATTTACCCAGCCAAATAAAGTGCTAATTTTATGCGTAGGGTCTACAATACTTTTATAAGTAATATTGGCATCCGTAAACCATTTTTTGGCAACCGCAGGGCCTTCTGAATCTTCTGCTACAGAAATAATTTCAAAATTTGGGTCCGCTAATTGGTCATAAATGTCTTGCCATACCTTCACATCAAATCGGCAACCACACCAAGTCGCCCAAGTCACAATTAGTACTTTTTTATCCCTAAAATCGGATAAACGAATAGTCTCCCCATGAATATCTTCAATTTCAAAATCAGGAGCTATAGCCGATTCCAACATTGCTTTTCGAACTTCAGGTATTAAGCCCAAACTCCAAACGGTCTGACTTTCATCAACTACACAAGCCTGCCCTAAGCTATCCGCTAGTTTAGAAACATTTAACCATTGTCCTTCCTCATTTTCTTGTGTAAAACCATCTTCCAATAAAGGAATACAAATATTTAAAGGGTCATAACAAGCACCGCTTGCTTTCAATTCAAACCCCGTAGCAGCTTTTAATTCGGCTGCTTTTATCCACAAATGTTCCTTATTATTTTTGAAGGACGTTATTTTAGTTATTTTATCATTGGCAAGAATAGTAATGTGATTATTAGGCATTTTTAAATTCTTTTTTTTAAAAAATTATATTTGGTACAGTATAAGCATTTAAGTCAATTCTACCTATTGAACAAAAGTAATTATAATAAAGTTAGGTAGGGTAATTATTTCATTCCAAAAATAATTACGCATTTATTTATATAATTCAATCTATCTACCTATTTTCGCTCATCAATATTCGTCATATAAAAAAATTAAGATGACCACAACCATCAATAAAAAATTCGAGCTAGAAGAACCCATTGAAAAAGTATGGATTTACCTTGCTGACCCAACTAAAATCGTCACTTGTGTACCAGGTGCTTCTTTAACAGAAAAAATAGATGACCGCAATTTCAAGGGACAAGTTGCGATGAAATTAGGGCCAGTAAAAGTAAAATTTAATGGCGAAGTAGAAATCGTAGAATTGGATAAGGGCAATTGGACAATGGGGCTCAAAGGAAAAGGATTAGATTCAAAAGGAAAAGGGAGTGCAGATATGAAAATGAATGGACTGCTTAATGCTACAAATAGTGGAACAGCGGTTGATTTTACCATGACTTTAACCATAGTAGGTAAATTGGCTCAATTTGGTTCAAGACTAATCAATGAAGTAACCGACCATGTATTGAACCAATTCGTAGATAATTTTAAAGCAAAATTAGCCGCAGATACAGATTTTGTTGCCGCAACAGACCCTACCGCTATTGCCGCAGCAATGGTCGATGCGGAACCTGCATCTACTCAAAAAGTAGGCTCCACAGAAGCATCTACAGAAGAAAAAGCACAGGCGCTAAGTGACTCCGCAGAAGCAGTAAAAAAAGCTTTAGAAGATGTGCAGCAAGCACAAGCTGCATTAGATGGTAATTTGGTAGAATCCCTAGCAACAGCAGGAGCTATTGCAACCAATGGTGTAAAAGAAGTAAAGAAAGAAATGCCAAAGGTGACTCCTCCAAAAGCAGCGGCTGATAATTCTTTAAATGGATTTTCTTTAATGATGACGCTTATTAAAAGTTGGTTTTCTAGATTGTTTGGAGGGAAGTAATTTTCACAGACCCCGAATCTATTAAAAAATCAACTGAATATCTCCTATTTCCTAAGTTGGTACAATTTCAAGGATAAAAACTTAAAAAAATTGCTATTATGAATAGTACTGATAGATAGGCCAAATCTCAGAGATTTTGGTGTATCTATCAGTACTCGTTCTTACTGTTTCATCACCTTTATCACCTCTCTATCTGCTTTCACAAAATAAACACCTGCTGGCAAATCTCCTAAATTAATCGTTGTATTCGTTATCCCCTCGTTACCAACACCTCGTTTTACCAACTGTCCAAAAGCCGTAAAAACAGCCCATTCCTTTGCATTGGTTTGAATCGTTAGATTATCAAAAAATGGATTTGGGAATACTTTTAATTCCGTAGTAATTGACTGGTTTTTATCAAAATCGTTATTCTCATTTAATGCTATGGGTGTTTCTTCGATTATATTCTCTACCTCTTTGATGATTAGCCTATTGGCACTCGAACTTTGCGTACATCCAGAAATAGTCACATCATCCAAATACACCCAATCACCATTGCCCGATGCATTACAACGAAAACGCAAAACAGTATTGTCGGTAAAAGGACCAGCTATATTTACTTGAGCCGTTTTGGATTCATCATTATTAAATTCATC
>JBGCFJ010000338.1:0-14465 GCA_045106885.1 Saprospiraceae bacterium | reverse complement strand
CCCGGCGAGAACCCAGCCTTGCGTAGTTGCTCCACCAAATAAATCACCAATGGAGTTTTACCTGCGCCCCCAACCGTGATATTTCCCACAATAATAACTGGCACAGAAACTTTGTGTACCGCGCGTTTTCCTTGGATAAACTGAAGGCGACGTCGCAACACAAGCAACATGAATAGAGCAGGCACTGGCCATAAGAGTAGAAGCCATGGCGAACCATTATACCAAGCCGCTGCTATGCGCTGACGTAAATTCATGCTTCGGCCGTTTGATCCATAAACTGAATTTGATGCAGCTTATAATAAGCCCCTTTCTTTGCCAGCAACTCACTATGGCTTCCCGACTCCAATATCTCGCCTTTGTTCAGATACAAAATACGATCGGCTTTTTCTATCGTGGAGAGTCGATGCGCAATGATAATAGAAGTTCGTCCTTCCATTAAATTATTCAACGCATCTTGCACCAATCTTTCAGATTCAGCATCCAAAGAAGAAGTCGCTTCATCTAATAATAGAATGGCTGGATTTTTTAAAATAGCTCTAGCAATGGCAATTCTTTGCCGTTGACCACCCGATAATTTCACACCTCTTTCGCCCACTATCGTTTCTAATCCTTCTGGGAAAGATTGAATAAATTCCCAAGAATTAGACTGTTTAGTAGCCGTAATAACTTCTTCCTCCGTCGCATCTTCCTTACCGTATAAAATATTTTCTCTGATAGTGCCACCAAAAAGAATCACTTCTTGGGGTACTAAAGCCAAATTATTTCTAAAGTCTCGAATATTCTGTCCATAAATACTTTGACCATCCACTAAAATATCTCCTTCTGAAATTTTATAAAATTGCAGCAATAATTGAATAATTGTAGATTTACCAACTCCACTTGGACCAACCAAAGCTACTTTTTGACCAGCTTCAATTTTAATGTCAATTCCTTTCAAAATCGGAATATCAGGGCGAGTAGGATACGTAAAATGAACGTTTTTATATTCAATATTTCCTGCTATTTTCCGCGGAGTAATGATTGGATGATTTTCTAAATCAACTTCACTGGGGGTATTCAGTATTTCTCTAACCCGTTCCGTCGCACCAAAAGCGCCTAAAATTTCTGGATAAAAATTGCCTAAACTAGCAATCGAACCACCAATAATAAAAGTATAGGTGACAAAAGCGACCAATTCTCCTGCGGAAATTGTCCCATCTTGTACCATCACTGCTCCCTGCCAAATAATAAAGAAAAGTGCCCCAAATAAAATAGTGATAATAAAAGTGGCAAACAAAGCACGTCCTCTAGCATATTGCATAGCAATTTTAACAACACTTTCAATAGAGGAATTATATCTTTTGACTTCAAACATTTCATTAGCAAATGCCTTCACCACTTGAATAGCCTGCAAAGTTTCGCCCAAAATAGAATTAGAATCTGCTAATTGTTTTTGTCTTTTTTTGGATAATTTCCGAATGTATCGACCAAAAAAGATAGCACTTACGACCACAAAAGGAATCGTCAATAACATAATTAAAGACAACCTCGGAGTTGTAATAGCTAAGAACAAAATACCAACAACTAAAATGATAATTTGGCGAAGAAATTCTGCTAAAGTAATAGAGAAGGTACTGTATAGTTTTTCAACATCTGCCGTTAATCGACTAATTAAATCCCCCACTTTATTTTCTTCAAAAAAGGTAATGGGTAAAGAAGTCATCTTTTTATAAAGTGCCTTTCTTAAATCTGCTGTTCCTTTTTCACTAACATTTGCAAATAAAATAACCCTTGTATAAGAAATAAAACCTTGAGCTACTAACAACACAATTAGGCCCCATCCTATATCTTTTAAAGTATAAGTATGTTCTGCTTTCCCTTGTGCGACATCCACCATTTGCCCAATCAACCAAGGCATGACCATAAAAATCATGCTGGTCAGAAACAATAGAATCATCCCACCGATTAAAGACCAACGATAAGGTCGAATAAAATCGAGTGACTTAATTGCCTCTCTAAAACTCTCTTGTGTTACTTTTACCTTTGGAGTATCCGCTAAATCTTGTTTGCGTCTTGCCATTTTTATCTATAGATTAAGACTTTACTAAACGATGCCCGTCTGCCGACAGGTAGAAAAGATAAACGATGAAAGATGAATTCGTGCAATATCAACTTATCAGTCATATCTCATCATTGAACGAGCAGATTATAGAACAAACAGTTAAGCTTATAAAACGCTTTCCGTTCTCTTGTCGAATACTTGCTCGCTAAATTTTCCACAAAAATACATAGTTATTTATGGTTGTGTCTTAAAATGTGATAAAATGAATGACTTAATCTATAAAAATGATAATTAATTCGGTTATCAGTTATCAGTTACCTGTTACTCGTTTAGTACGTCAAACTGACAACTGCTTAATAAGACCAAAGGTCATGTTCAAAATTAAAAATCTCTTGTTTGATTTTTTCTGCCTCTAAAAGTGCGTCTACTCCGATCAAATAATCTTCAATTTTTCTGTCATGAACATTAGAGGCTTTAATAATCGTACTAGCAAAATAGCGCATTTCCATAAGGTCTTCCCAACTGGTATGAGTAGCATCGTTTCGAGGGTTAAAAACGCGTTCTTTAGCTAAAACAGGTCGTAACTGATTATAAGCAGCCCAGAATAAAGGGCGTTCATACTTAAAATTTCCTGCCTCATCTAATTCTTCAATTAAAGGAGCAATTCCTAAAATTCGGACTTTTAATACAGAATAATGCGAATCAAAATACCAGACTTCTTTGACTCTGAAACGTTCTTCTGACACCTTTAAGTCATTTTGAAATTTGCTTAATAAAGGCAGCACAGCCGCTAAAGGCATTTGCTGAAAAGTAAACTCTACCCAATTCTTTTTATCTGAATTGGCTGGAATAGGGTTTATTTTCAAAGGCAAAGTTGTACTGAAACGCACACTATCTACTGCTTCTTTTAATATACCTAATAAATCGGTTCGAGTATTTTTGACCTTTGCTTCTAATTCAAAACCTTTCTCTTCATTGATGAAAAGACGAGTCGTAATACTTTTATCATCTTTTCTTTTAGGCAAACCATGCTCATCTAAACCACCCGCTGCTTCCATTAATTCCGTTCTCAAGTCATCAATATATTGATTCAAATCATCAGCCGTTGCTTTGACTGCTTCTGCTTGTGCTTGATAAATTTTGAATTGAGGATAAGCATCAGCCTGTTTAGTGACTTCCATTAACAATTGTTCGTTTTCAGCAGCTACTAAATTATTCGTTTCTTTAATGCTTTCGTCTATCATAAACAAAGCACTCATTACTTCGGCAGAGACATTTAGTGCTAACAAAGCCGTCAAGACGAGATACATTAAGTTAATCATCAATTGACGAGGGTCTTTTGGCATTGACATATTTTCCTAGTTTAAGTAGCTTAGGCATCCTTGCCTGAGAAAGGCATAGGGAGGTTATTCCAAGAAACGAATATTGTCTCTCAGTCAGAAAATGAACTAAGCTAGTTCAGTAAATTTTTATAAAGCTATTGTTGAAAAATGCGGTACGCTGTGCGGCGAGTCAATAGTATAATGAAGGAAGGGAAAAAAGTAACAACATAAAAATAAAAAAGGAGAAAGTATCGGGGCACCTTCTCCTAAGTATTGAACTTAAATCTAATCTTTGGGAATGTTATAGTTTAAATTAATTTGTAAATATCTGTAGGATTACTACAAAGAATAGCTCTATATCCTCGGACTGCAATAGGAGCTTTAATCAACTCAGGGTTTCTTTGTAAACAACTAATCCAATCCTCTTTATTAAATTCTTTTCCTTTGATATGTGAACGATAATACGGATGTGCCTTATTCAACAAATCTTTAGGATGAATATCCAGAGAACTTAAAATCATTTGCCAACTAGTACTAGTGGAAGGGGCTTTTTTATACTCATAAGATTTTAAATGAGTCGTTACACTTTTAGCATGTGCAATGGTTTTTCTGTCAGAGCTAGAATTTGCATTATAATAGATTAAAATTTCTCTTTGGTGGGTTTTCATAAACTATATTTTTGTAATGATTGAATTTACTAGAACAAAATACCATTTATTTTTAATAAAACCAAATTTTAAACAAGACAAAAATTGTAATTACAAAATTTTCTACCTCAATTTCGCTTATGACAAGAGGTATATTTTAAAAAAAGGAAGACAACAGTTTATAATAAAACATCACTTTTTCCATTCAAAAGTCTGTAGCATCTGTTGCAAATCCTCTTTAATAAAAGCATATATGGGAGCTAAAGAATCCGTATTAACTTGCGCATTAAAATAAAAAGCAGCTCGAAAGAAATGGTCTTGCTGCAAACTATCGGTGACAAAAAATTGAAAAGGAGAAGCAGCAGGGCCTTCTACGTCAAAGGTCATACCAATCGCATTATGCTGATTTTCAAATGTTTTTTCATCAATAAAACTCGCTTTTTTATTATGCCAATCAGTCATCTTAAAAGCTTGCTTTTGTAGATGTGCTATATTATTTTCTTTGTCAATCGGGGTATAACTACAATGTAATTTAGCATCAAAGTCAGGAAAATATAAATTAAACCAACAATCATTCGGAGCGGCTTCGCCAAAAAAGTATTTATTTCGCTCGATTTCCGCATACGCTGGGTATTGGAATTTCATATTACAATATTCTCCTGTAAAGGTTTTAAAGCCTTTTTCTGGAAAAGTAATTTTTGAATAACCTCTTGGTTTTGGTGTAATGACAGGTTCTTCGCATCGAGTAAAAAGGGCAATTAGAAGAACTGCAAAAAATGCTTTGACAACTATTTTCATAGAAAGAAATGCTTTGATATAAATAGAGTAATTTTTCGATGAACTGAAGTTCACCTGTACTTTATGATAAAGACGTTATTTACGGTAAAAATATTTTAAAAAGTCAAAATTAGAGGAAATAAATCTAAGAAAAGGAAGTAATAGGTGAGTAATGGGCAAAAAAAAAGCTGCACAAAATGTACGGCTTTTTTCAACAAATTATAATCCCATGAACATATCCAAAATTAATTCTTTAGTTTTCTATTTGGTAGTTATATATAAAGAGTAAATTTTTATTTAGTTGAGTAATTTTAGGAAATCCCGTCAATCCTGTCATCCTGTTGAAAAGTATGAATGTTAGCAAAGCATTCTAAATCCCACTAAAGAGTGCTTTGCCAACTTCAAATCCCATGAACATATCCTAAAATTATTAGCTAATCTTTTATTAGCTTTTGCGTTAATTACTTAACACACTACAAATATACCCACAAAGCAAGTTTATCTAAAGTACAAAAATAAGCTTTTGTGAATTTTAAAAAACAAAACAAATATCAATAAATAATCATAAATACCTATTTATCAAATACTAAACAACTTAACACAAAATAAAAAAGTGAAAATAAAGTTATTTTTCATTATGAAATAAAGTCATTTATTTTTAAAAAAAAGCTTTTTTAGCCTCAATAGTGTCCTATTTCCGTCAGTTAAAGAATGCATATTGATATTTTTACATACCGTATTTTTCTGATTTCGCTTTTTGTCACCCAATATCATTCTTTTAATTTTGTAAAAGTGCTAACGATTACTGGTTTTACATTTTAAGCGCAAAATATCTTTATATAAACCTATTTTATAAAAATTATAGCAATAATTGTAATTGCAATTCCACAAAACAACCTTGTCACAAAAATAGGCGCACTAATCAATTTATATACTATGTTTATATTAACTTGCAAATATTGTTTATAGAAATCATTTTGGTAGATATTTATTAATTCTTCCTATCCATAGAGATTTTCAAAAAGGTATAAACTTGGTAAAATTGCAGTTCCTGCTAATAAGGGTAAATAAGTAATTACTATTTATTCCCACATTTCAATTCATAGAGATTTTTTTTAAAGGCTATAAGTTTTGTAAAGATTTAACACATTTGACAAAATAGTCAATCACAACTATTTTGATAAATTTTTAATTGAGAGAAAAAAACTAATTCCCCTCTAAAACTGATCTATCAGTTTTTACGCTACTACTAATTATTAAGCCTAAAGAAAATGAGTACTTTTTACCTAAAATCAATTATTACCTCTTTTTTAGTCATTGGAGTTATAATGTTTTCGTATGCAAGCATCTACCCTATTTCTGTTGACCAAAGAATTCAACAGTCAACACAAATAACAATGGGAAAAGTTGTCCAACAATACTCCTTTTGGGATACAGGACGACAGAACATTTATACGGCTCATTTATTGGAAATAACAGCTTATTTTAAAAAAGCTAGTAATCAACAATATATAGAGCTCGTTACCCTCGGCGGCGTTATTGAAGAGGAGGCACAAACTGTTTACCCAAGTATTGAGTTGAATTTACATCAAACTTATTTCTTCTTTTTGGAAGAACCGCCTTTGTCTGTGATGAATAACAACAGTCAAACCAATCGTACACAAATACCAAGGTTTAGTGCGTACAGCTATATTCAAGGCATTTTGCCAATACAGCAAAATAACTACATTGATTATATCAATAAATCACCAAAATCCATTCAGCAGTTATTGAAAAAAACACAAGCTTTAACTCAATTTATTGCCAAACGTCCTGGTGGCGATATTTTTATTTTTGAAAAAGAAGCAACACCGATAATTGCCGCAAGAACTAACATTACCTTAAAAAATGGGCTTGGACAAACCGTTTCTCATTTTCATGCAGGAACTCCTGACGAATCGGAAACCTTAATTATTAATGGAAGTGGATTTGGTGCCGTTCCTGGAATCGTACAATTCTCTGATGCTAACACAGGTGGAATAGGTTTTACTAGTTCTAATTATGAAACTGATTTAATTTATTGGACAGATACGGAGATTCAAGTAAAAATCCCTGCAAAAGCGGGAACAGGCAGTGTAGAAGTTTACCATCAAAATGGTGGACTAGTGGGCAGTTCAGCCATTGAAATTGAATGGGCGGTTAATTCTATTTTTAGTACCTATCGAGGTTATGAGGAGCGTACTCGACAAAAAGCAAAATTTTTAGATAGAAATGAAAATGGCGGATATACTTTACTAATTAATACAACCGAAGGTTTTCTTGCTGACAATCAAGCAATGGCTAGTTTTGAACGAGCCTTAACTACTTGGCAATGTCAAACAGGCATTAACTTCCAATTAGACAAAACGGGAACAACAACTGCTTTCGCAAATGACGGAATATGTGTCATTCAATATAATAAATTCTTGCCAGTGGGCGTATTGGGAATAGCAACTTCTCGTCATAAATCTGTCGGCAGTAATTCTTGTAATAAAGAAAACACTTTATGGTACTTAAAAGAATTCGATATTCAATTTACCCCAAATAGTCAACTAACCTCTGGGCTTAGTTGGAATTTTTCAGCAAATGAGCCGACTAATGAACAATTCGATTTTGAAACTATTGCCCTACATGAATTAGGGCATGCACATGGTTTAGGCCACATAGTCGGTACAAGCAATGTCATGCATTATGCAGTAACAAATGGAGAAGCTAGAAAGACTTTAAGCGCACAAGAGGTTGCTGCAGGTTTACATAAAATGGCTTATAGTTCTGAAGCTAACTGTATCAGCCGATACACACCAATGGAACCACTAAACACGATTTGCTCTACCCAAGAAACAAACATCAATATAGCTGCCAAAGTAAAATTATTTTTAGAAGGTAATTTTAATGAACAGCAACAAATTATGAATACAAACTTAACAGACGATGGTTTATTACCTATGCAACAACCATTCAACGTTACTCCTTTTGCTTACCAAGGTACAGAAACCATCGAAACGATTCCACCTGATGTAGTTGATTGGATACTCTTACAAGTGAGAGACGGGGCAGATAGGACAACTATTTTAGCAACAAAGGCTTTCTTACTTAGAAAAGATGGCTTAGTAATAGACATTGATGGCAATGAATTACTAACTTTTGAAAACTTACCTACTGGAGATTATTACATAGCTATTTTTCATAGAAGTCATTTACCAATTATTAGCCTGACTACTCACCCATTTAGTGATACCCCAACCCTTTATGACTTTACAAGGTCGGAATCAGCAGCTATGGGGGACGCTCAATTAAAAGCTCGGCAAAATGTCTTTATGATGAATGCAGGTGATTTTGATGGAAATGGCGTCATCAATAGCCAAGACTATAATCTTTGGAAACAAAATAGCGCAGCGGTAAATGTATACTTATCTGCCGATGTCGATGGCAATGGTATTATTAATAGTTTGGATTATAATCTTTGGAAAGCCAATCGAAGTAAAATTGGGATGATTTCTGTTTCGGAATAACTCTTCCATACTGAAAATCACTATCTCGTCGCCTCCAGACAACTTTAAATACTATTTTCGGTCGTATGGAGACGACGAGATAATCAAGTCAAGTCTAGTAGTCTGTCAAGATTGAAATGACGGGTGATTCGTAATCGCCAAATGAACTTGGCGGTTACGAGCGACTTATCCACTCGACATTTCAATCTTGACTAAACACTAGTGGTTCAAGACCTAAATTCTTGACAGTTTAAATCGGCGTCTTTTGCCGCTATGCTGCGTTATTTTTTTCTTAAAGAGCGAAGGCTATTCTCAAAAAAAATGCCTTGCCTAGCGAAAAAATACACTCGATTAAACTATCAATTACTTAAATCTTGAACCACTAGAGGACTTATTGCTTCACGAAAGTACGAGCAAAACGTTTTCCTTCGCTAGAAACAATTTGTAAAATATAAGTACCAAATTCCAACTTAGATACCTCTATCTTAGCTTGTTTGGTATCAAAAATTTGTTGAATTAGTGGCCGTCCTAGCATATCAAAAACTTGAATAGTTCCTTTCATTTCTTTCTCCTCAAAATCAATTATCAGTTCATTAATAGCAGGATTTGGATAGAATGCTATCCGATTTTTATCTAAAAGAATATTTTCATTACTAGTTGAAATAGCATCCGTCAATTCTAAATTATCAATCGCAAAAAATAGTGGCGTATTGATGCCATAGTCTCCTAAATCTGACGAACTCAAGGTAAATTGCAAACTATCTACATTGCCTAAACTTGTTAAATCTACCCATTGCCAATCATTTACAATATAGTCTTCACTGCTATCATCCGAACGAAAATCCGCCAAATAGAATGCTACTGTTTGTGGTGCTAATTGCCCATTGGAATATTTCTGAATTTCTACCTTGAAAAAATCAGAATCTGTTCCGTCCTCTCCGCCGAATTGCTTCGCAAAATCATCTCCATCGCTCATACTATTATAAGCAAAAGTGGTATTCGTAATATACAAACCAAAGACTACTTTGCCTGCTGCATCTTCTTTTAAATGAATTTTAGCGTTTTGTTGTCCGACAGCATAAGTAAAAGAATTAACCCCAGAAAAAGTTTTTGCTCCATATAAATTTCCAAAACCAGAAGTACTACTATCTCTAACGGTAGACATCGCCCAACCTTCTGCCCAAAAACCACCAAAGTCTGGGCTGAATCGAGTAGGGTAAAAAACATCTCCACTTTCATAACCATTTACTCCTTCTGAACCATTTAAAAAACTATTCGTTGATAAACTATTTTCTTCGAAAGTAGAAATATTTTCATCGGTAGGAATATTGATGGCTAAATTGGACATTTCTAAATGGTCAAGCGCAAAAAATAACGGTGTATTAATACCATTATCCCCAACATCACTAGAGCTTAAAGTAAAATGTAAACTATCCACATTTCCTAAATTACTTAAATCTACCCATTGCCAATCATTCACAATATAGTCTAAACTATCTGCCTCAAACCTAAAATCTGCTAAATAAAATTCAATGGCATTGGTATCTAATACGCCATTATAAAACTTCCTAATGTCTAATTTGAAAAAGTCAGAGTCTGTTCCATTTTCGCCGCCAAACTGCTTCGCAAAATCGTCTCCATCCCGCATGCTATTATGCGCATAAGTGGTATTTGTAATATAGAATCCACTCACTACTTTTCCTTTGGATACTCCATTTATCTGAATAATTGAATTTTGTTGCCCAATGGCAAAAGTCTTTGAGGCTACTCCGGTACCAGCACCACTACCTGTAATATTGCCATATAAATTGGAAAAACCTGAAGTGCTATCATCTCTAACCGTAGAAATTGCCCATCCACTTTCCCAAAATCCACCAAAATTTGGATTAAAGACATTTGGGAAAAAGGCATCTCCGCTTTCATACCCACCTAACGTATCCGCATTGTTGAGAAAGGTGTCTAGTGGCAAGTCTATTTCCTCGAAAGAAGCGGTACTTTGCGCAAAGGATAGCGTAGTGATAAAAATAAAAAAGAAAGAAAAGTGAAAATTTTTCATAAGAAACGATTTGATTAAGAAAATCGTTTCGGGCAGGGATAGAGTTGTATAGAGGAACTTCAGTTCCTCGAAAATTATTAACGGGGAACTGAAGTTCCCCTATACTTTGACTCCATTCGCTTTTAATCCCGAAAGCAAGAGGTACTATTGATGTTGGCAGGTATTCTGACTTACTTCTTTTTTAATTCGCCTTCCCATTAAAAAACAGTGACCTAATGAATTAAAAATTAACGAAGCTTACAGCTGCGGGTACAGTTCTTGATTTTCACAAGATTCCCTATTAATGCCTATCACTTACATGATAGTGTATAACCAAAATCGGTGCAAAAATAGCAAAAAGAAGTTGATGTAACGGGGTAAATTAAGAATAGTTTTAATTTGTAATGAACTGGGGTGATTTTCAATTTTCAAAAAGGAATTGCCTCTTAGTTTTTGAGTTATACAACATCATTTTTGCAGCTTTACTATTATTCTTATAATCGCTTTTTTATAAGATTACTTTGAACCACAAAAGCATTTTTTTTTGTGAAAGTCTTTTGTGTACTTTTAGAGCGTCAAATTAAAGATTGGGTAGTGCTACGTTTGTAAGGCTATGTCTAAGTAAACCCCATAAGAAACATTGAGTTTATAAAATATTATAGCCTTACATTTATAGCACTACCAAAGATTGATATTAAAAAATATTAAAATTATCATCTAGCTCTTTAAATCCGTTGCCTTCATTCATCCGTTGGTTTATTTTTATAAGAATACTATTTATTCCTCATAAACTTCCACCTTCAAATTATCCACAAAAACTTCTTTCCCACTTCCAGCATTCCAGAAATAAATTTTTACATGATCAAAGTCTTCGCTAGGAATACGCATATCGGACCAATTAGCTTGCCATTGTCGTTCGCCCAATTGTCGATGAATTCGGATAATTCGATTTTTGATGACTTTATCGTCTTTTTCAAACCGAACAATTAATTGGTGCATATTCCAAACACTCCATTCTTTTAGCGGACTATAGAAATCGGCACTTACTCGTATCCACTTAGGCGCTTTTTCGCTAAACTTTACGATAAAAAAGGGACTGAATTCTTTTGACTTTTGTAATAATAAAGCAGTCGTACCCGATTTTGCTTGTCGATTGGAGTAGTTGATAGTATCTATTGAATTTTCAAAATCATTTAAATAAACTTGCTGAATATTTTTTCTTTCGCCTTGAAAGTCTTCTCTAGTATCCAACAATTTGCGGTCTAAGTCGGTGGGATTAGCATTGGCAAAAATTCGCCAATAATAAGCTTTAGTCATCGCTTCTACTTCAAATCCATGTCCATGTGCTTGATAAGTTTGGAAAATATTTAACCAGATACAAAAAAAGGCAAAAGCTAAGGCTAAGTATTTTTTCCAATTTGTTTGCAAAGCGACCTCCCAAAAAGCGGCTAATGGAAATAATAGAACGGTATAAGACTGAATCAAAGCACGTTGCCCAAAAGCACCGCCATAAGCCCAAACATCCCAAGCAGAAACAATGTAAAAATTAAGCAAAAAGAAACTAAAAGACATCCAAAATAAAGACCGATATTTTTTGTAGAGTGGGACAAATCCAATGAGTGCTAAAAGCATAATTGGCGTATAAATCAACCAACCTTTTCGATAACTAGTCAAGACTTTTTTGATATGTGGCTTGAACCAACTAAACCCTTGGTCTTCGTAACTATAAACTATCCAATCACCTGTGATACTTTTCCAATAAAATAGTTGAATACTTCCAATCAAAGCTACGGTTAGTATAGCCACTGCTAATTTTTGCCAATTTGCTTGCAAGAAAGCTAAACGATTGATTGAACTCGCTTTGTTTTCAACGCCCCATAAAATAGGAATAAGAAAAGCGAGAACATCCGTTGGGCGACTCAAAGCAGCTAAGCCAATACAAAGTCCAATACCAATACTTTTTAGATAACTAGGTTGTTCATGCCATTTGATGCTTAACCATATTAAAATAGCAAAAAGGGTAAATAGCCAATTATGCCCCATCGCCCCGTCAATCGCTGTATAATTCAAGTAGTTGGTGGCAATAGCGACTAAAAGCAGGCTAATTCCTGTAATCGTTTCTGAAAAATAACGGCGTAAAATATTTCGACAAAACCATAGACCTAAAAATGCAATAAATAAACTCCCCCAACTAATCGCTATTTGATAAGGTAAAGAGAAACCATCAGGTGGATAATCACTAATTAAAGCATAAGCATGCCCTAAGAGAAAAAACGGCGAATAGAGTACTGCTAAACCAATAGAATATTTCATCACATAATTGCCACTCTTTTCATGTTTAAAAGCTTGATAAAAACCTGCGGTAGGATTATATTTTTTAATAATCTCGTCTTTGAATCCAACTTGTTCTAAATCTTTATAAATCAATCCTGCGGGTAAGTATAAATAATAACCCATCACATCCCAACTCAAAGTAGCCTCTGTTCCTGGTTTTTCCCATTTGGGATACCAAAGTGCTACGGCGATGATGACGAAGCAAGAAATTAAAAAAGCGATTAAGGAAAAATGCTTTTGCATAGAAGTATTAGTTTATTGGCACAAGTTTAAGGAAAAAAAGCAGACATTTAGAGAAGTCCTGTTTATAAAAACAGAAATTGGTGTTAGATTAATCGCCAAATGGGATTTTTTCCTATCTTTCGTTTTCCTTTTCATTAATCAAAAAAAGTATAGGATGAAAACCAGTATTCGAGTACAATTGTCCATTATGATGTTCCTCCAATTTTTTGTGTGGGGGTGTTGGTATGCTACAGTCGGTAATTATTTATCTCAAAATTTGGGTTATAACGGAGCAGTCATTGGCGGCATTTTCAGTACGATTAGTATTGCAGCGATTATCTCTCCTTTATTTGTCGGAATTATCGCAGACCGTTTTTTTGAGGCACAGCGGGTATTGGCAGTTTCCCATGTCATCGGTGCAGGCATTCTCTACTATCTTTCTTCGATTAGTGACCCTGATACTTTTTATTGGATTTTATTGCTCTATTCTATTTTTTATATGCCCACTTTGGCTTTAACCAACGCAGTTTCCTTTTATCAAATGACCAGCCCAGAAAAAGAATTCCCAGGCATTCGAGTACTTGGAACTATTGGGTGGATTATTGCAGGATTGATTATTAGTTTTGCTAAGTTAGAAGCTTCTAGTACTCAATTTATAGTAGCGGCAGTGGCTTCACTCATTACAGGTTTATATTGTTTTACGCTTCCTAACACGCCCTCTGAAAGTAAAGGTCAACCAATTAATATCGGTAAATTATTAGGTTTGGATGCGCTGAAATTGATGAAGAATCGAAATTTTGCTGTTTTGGTTATTAGTTCTTTCTTAGTCTCTATTCCTTTAAATTTTTATTTTGCTTTTGCCAATAATTTCCTCAATGAGGCAGGAATGGAATTTGCTGCGGCCAAAATGACTTTAGGACAAGCTTCTGAAATTATTTTTATGCTTTTAATGCCTTTTTTCTTTAGTCGATTAGGTGTGAAGAAAATGATTTTAGTGGGAATCTTGGCTTGGATTTTACGCTATGTGTTATTCGCTTATGGCGATAATCAAACGATGGTTTGGATGTTTTATAGTGGTATTTTATTACATGGAATCTGCTATGATTTCTTCTTTGTTACGGGGCAGATTTATGTGGATAACGAAGCACCAGAAGAAGTACGAGCAAGTGCGCAAGGTTTGATTACTTTGGCGACTTATGGTATTGGAATGTACCTTGGGGCTATCATTGCTGGTCAAATTGTAAATAATTATACCATAATGGAAAATGGTGCGGAAGTAGGACATGACTGGACACAAATTTGGCTGATACCAGCAGGATTAGCTGTAGCAGTTCTCTTATTATTCCTTGCCTTTTTTAGAGAGGATGAGAAACTAGCTTAAATAAAATTGTTTTATTGTTGAATTGCTGTATTGTTATTCTAACGAATTAAAAACAATACAGCAGTTTAACAATATAACAGATGGCTTAAATTAGGAGAATGTTTTAATTGGGTAACTATATCATCCTGAAGAACATTTCCTATTATAGATAGTCAGATTAAAAATTGATATTACAAAAAATGTCAAGTCAAAATCTA
>JBGCFJ010000337.1:0-6912 GCA_045106885.1 Saprospiraceae bacterium | reverse complement strand
AAGTGCTACTTTTAATTTACCAGAAGGTACGAATCCTTATTTTGAAGTAGTGATGGATATTCCACAAGGATTGGTTTGGAGTGGTAATAATGACGATTTACGGTATGTTAGTGGTGCTTTAGAATGGATACCGAATGTTGTCAGTTTTGATAGCAATACAAGAAAACTAACGGCTCAATATCCTTTTCCGATTCCAATTACTTTGACTCGTTCTGAATTTAGATTGAAATTAACCTTGGATTGCGCCTTGCCGAATGCTAATGGATTAGCAACGGTAGGTATGCAATTATTCTATATTATGGATAGCACTTGTCCAAATCCCTATCGGATGTCAATGACATGCTATGAAACACCAATGACTTATCTGTATTGCCCCGGGCCTTGTTCTGAAGGATTAGCTTTCAAAAGCTTTGAAATCCAACGAACTAGCTTTGGGCAAGCAGATAATGATAAAGATGGTTTGCCAGACAATAGTGGAGCAATTGATTTGACAAAAGTCAAGACCAATCGGATAATGATGAGTGATACTTTTAAGACTATTTTTAATGGTAAAATATTGACTTCTGCTAGTTATCCTTCTTGGGAATATGGATATGCTAACTCTAGCCTTCCTACCTATGGAGATAAAGTAAAAGCCTTTGCTGCAAATGTTACCATTACCGATAAAAGTACAGGTAATATTTTGACTTGTGATAAGGTACCTTTTACTACGTCCTTATCAGGTACAACTTTAACCGTTAATTCCGATTTTAGTGCGCCAACCCTAGCAGCCTTAGGATACACCAATTTTAATGGTTTTGTACTAGAAGATGAAGATGAGGTAGTTGTGGAAGTGCATTATACTTTATTTGATAATATTGGGGGAAATATAGAACAAGTATTGGTCACCAATGATTTTTATGTAGCATCTACAGTTAATGGTACGGCATTTCAATGTAATAATTGGAGTGGAAATGTAACTTTTATAGGTTATTATTTCACGACTTACAAAGGCGAACAATATGATATTAATACCTGTACCAAAACGATTGCTCAAAATTATTACCTAAGTATTGGTAATTGTTGTAGCAATTATGCAGGGGGCGACTTTTTTCCTTATGAGTATAGAAATTGGGCTAGAATTAAAGATTTAAGGGTAGAAATTCCAGATGGATTTAGTGTGAAAAAAGCTTACATGGATTATTACCGAACCGTACATGTCAATAATACTACGCTAGAACAAGTAGGGGATATGCAACCCACAGCGATGAATGGACAGGAATATACGTATGATTTAGAACAATATTTTACGAGTAATGGTGGCAATTTAAACCTAGGAGACGATGGTTTTAACGGAACGGTTTATTTAGAATTAGACCCTAATTGTCAAGCCCAACAGAAAAAAGATTTGCCTGTAGTTTGGAATTACCGATTTAGAGAAGTTGACAGATTAACGGGGGCAATTACACATGAATACAATGCACATACAGACTACATTAATTACGTAAGAGGAGATTTAAGAATAACGACTAATTTGAAAACAGTGGAAGGCGTTGCACCAACAGTCAGTTGGGATATTAATATAAAAAACAGGGCGGTAACGTCAGCCCCTAATAGCTGGTTATACATTGCTAGTCCAGCTGGGATTTTAACTGTTCTACACGTAGAGGAAATTGCTACGGGAACAATTTTAACCCCAGTTAATGGTTTTTATCAATTAGGAGAAATTACAGGTAATCAACGCAATAAGTACCGAATTACAGCTAGTTCTAATAATTGTACCCCCTCGAATATAGTGACTTATACAGGGTATAGTTGTGACGGCTATCCAACTGATTTTGCTAGTATAGATTGTCCTTTTAGAGAATTAGCGTTGGCTATGACGCCTCAAATTTCGGAATTACAAACTAGAGTTAGAGAAATCTACGACCCAGCAATACCGTGTGACCCAGTGTTTGGCGTTGAATTAGAAATGTTGAGTTCCAAACTCGCAGCCGTCAAAGATATATTAATAAGCATAACGACACCAAATAATGGGAGTATTACCATAGTTCCTAATAGTACGGAGGTTTTATATCCTCAAGCTAATAGTTTTACAACAATTAGTGACCCAGTTTTATCGGGAAATACTTACAGTTTAACTGGGGCGGACATTGACCCAATTATTGGAACTAATGGATTAGAAGGAATTACAGATGTATCTGCTAATATCGCTAAAGTTCGGTTTGAATTTAGAACCGAATCTAATTTTCAACCAGGCGACTTTTTACAATTTGACATAGCAGGAAACAGAAGTTGCGGGAACCCCTTGCCAACTTTGTCTTTAGCTTATGACCCAAATGCAGTTTTTGCAGAACCAGACAATATTGGTTTAAATGCTACAGGAGATACTTGGGCAGCAAGTTGGGGCGATTATAATGGAGATGGGCAGGTAGATTTGTTTATTACCACCCATGATTTGGATTCACCGAATGAATTGTACAAGAATAATGGAGATGGGACTTTTACAAAAGTAACAAGCGGTCCAATTGCTACAGATAAGGCGAGTTCTTTAGCAGCAAGTTGGGCAGATTACGATAACGACCAAGATTTAGATTTGGTGGTAGCTAATAATATTGGTTCACCGAATTTTTTATACAGAAACGAAGGTGGTGGGAATTTCATTCGCCTACAAAATGACCCGATAGTTAATAATTATGGCTATGCACATGGTATTAGTTGGGTGGATTATGATAGAGATGGACATTTAGATTTATTTGTGGCTTCTTTTTTTGCGACTCAATTTAACGATTTATACCATAATAATGGAGATGGGACTTTCACGAAAGCATCGGCCAATGCTATCACGATGGAGGCGAGTTCTTCCACTTGTGGAGTCTGGGCAGATTATAATAACGACGGTTTGATTGACCTTTTTGTGGCGAATACTTATGGCGAGAATAACAGTTTATACGAAAATAAAGGAAATGGAAATTTTCTTAAAATTAATACAGGTTCGATTGTCAATGACGGCGGCCATTCAGTGGGCGGCAGTTGGGCAGATTATGACAATGATGGAGATTTGGATTTGTTTGTAGCCAATGCTGCGAATGAAGATAATTTTCTTTACCAGAATAATGGAAACGGCACGTTTACTAAAGTAACTACAGGAATTATTGTTAATGATGCTGGCCACTCGCATGGTAGTGGCTGGGCAGACTACGATAACGACGGTTGGATAGATTTATTTGTGGCGAATGACCAGAACCAAGATAATTACTTATACAAGAATAATAGAGATGGTTCTTTTACAAAAGTGGAAAATGCGATTAGCAAAAGTGGAGGCATGTCTTTTGGTGCAGCTTGGGCAGATTACGATAACGATGGTGGCATTGATTTATTTGTAGCGAATAGAGACAATAACGAAAACTTTTTATACCAAAATGTAAAAGGGGCTTGCCAAGGAAAAAGTTGTATTACTTTAGTTGGGACAAATTCTAATCAATCTGCTATTGGGGCAAAGATTTACGTTACGGCTACCGTTTATGGACAAACGATTACCCAAATGAGAGAAATCACTGCACAGAGTGGTGGTGGAATTGGTGGACAAAGTGAGCTGAAAGCCATCTTTGGTGTAGGAGATGCAGGTATTATTGAGGAAATCAAAGTGAAATGGCCATCAGGTTATGAACAGGTTTTAGACAATCAAATGGTGGATGATTGTTTAGTTATTACAGAAGAAAATGCAGCTAAGGTATGTGGTATTGTTTTCCATGATGAAAATGAAAACTGTATACAAGATGGCGAAGAAAAAGGGATTGCCAATCAAAAAATCCTTTTAACACCAGGAAATCACGTTGTTTTTACAGATGAAAATGGGCGTTACGAAGCTTTTGTACCTGTTACTAATTACGATGTGTTAACAGAAGTTGGGACAAATTGGGCATTGTCTTGTGCGAGTACACAGGCGGCACAACAAGTCAATGTTTTAGAAATAGGTGCCGAATATTGCGGGTTTGATTTTGGCTATAAAGCAACTTGTGTAGCGCCAGATTTAAATGTGGAAGCGGCAGTGACTGCACATAGAGTAGGGTTTGAGAATTTAGTTTCGTTGACCTACAGAAATGCAGGAACTACGGCTGCAAGTGATGTCGTACTTAGTCTAAATTTAGATGCCTACTGTGTGCCTATTGAAAGTACCATTCCCTGGACTAGACAAGAAGGACAAACGGTATATTGGGATTTTCTTTCTATTCCAGCAGGTACCAAGCGAACCATCTATTTAACAGATTCTGTTGCTGCGACCACGCCTATCGGACAAGAATTAGTAATAGAAGCAAATATCGAATCAACAGAAACAGATTGCAACGTGGCGGATAATGCTTTTAGAGGAACTGAATTGGCTATTGGGGCCTTAGACCCAAATGATATATTAGTTTTTCCTGAAGGAAATATTAAAACAGATGAGGTGTTAACCTATAAAATTCGATTCCAGAATGTAGGAAATTTACCAGTTGCTAACGTACGAATAGAAAGTAGCATACCTGCGGAATTAGATGAATATACTTTTGAATTAGGTATCGGTAGTCATCCGTTTCGATTTGAACAAAAGGATAATGCATTATTTTGGGAGTTTCCGAATATCATGTTAGCCGATAGTGTCAATAATGAACCAGAAAGTCACGGTTACGTAACGTTTAGGGTTTTACCAAAAGCAGATTTGCCTATAGGAACAATTATTGAAAATGATGCTAAAATCTTTTTTGATAATATGGAACCTGTAGCGACCAACGTGGTAAGAAATATCATTCAACCTGCTATTACCAAGGAACAATTTGCTGGTAAATTATTGGCTTATCCTAATCCGACTAACGGTGTTTTGAATGTTCAATTAATTCCTTTAAAAACTGGCGAAACAGCTATTATTCGGGAATTGACTTTCTATAATTTACAAGGATTACCTGTAAAGTCCATCCAAAATTTGGAGACAGAACAACTGACTATTGATTTGACAGATTTACCAACGGGCTTGTATTACATGAAGGCGATAAATCAGGAAGGGACTATATCAGAGGGGAAAGTTTTGGTGGCGGAAATGTAGGTATTGGCTTTGGTCAATAAATGCATAAAGTCTTAATGATTCGTTGAGCAACTAATCCGTTGGGTATATTTTTACCCAACGGATTTTTGTCATTTTTTATTTTGGCTTTAAATAAGCCAAAATAATTAGTGATAAGGAGAATAAGCTAGTAATTCCCAACTTCACAGCAGAAAATGAGTAATAGCCTGTAAAAAATTGAAGGAAATAAGTTAGAATAGGAATAGCTGTTATGATAATGGACGCATATAATGGACTTAAAGTTTTCAAGGCTTTTTGTAATAGGAAAAGTGGCAATGCCATGGAAACCAATGCAAGCGCAAACAATTCAAAAAGTACAGTCGGTTTAACCAAGAGTGGAGTCGGGTTGGAAATAATTAGTAGAAGAGAAATTATTAATAAACCGTAAAATCTTAGAGAAACAACCAAAGAAGCGGAGAGATTTTTAATCGCTAACTCTTTAGAAATTTTCATGATAAAAGCGGCAACAAGACCACCAATGATAGTGACTAAACCACCATACTGCAACATTTGAAAGGAATTAGTTGCACTTATGTCCTGAGCTACTAGTGACAACATCAAAATGAACATGGTCAATAAAAGCATGGCCGTCCTAACATTATTTTTATGACTAGTTTTTGATTTCCTTAATTCAAGAACAAATAAATTTATTGGAATAGCTCCGAGAAACAAACAAGAGAATACGGCTGGACTTAAACCCAGGATAGTATTCGTCTTTTTTTGGAAGTTCCATGTATTTTAAGTTTTTATTTATGTTAAGTACCTAAGTGAAATTTAATTTTCAATTTTAAACCACCTTCGGCGGGAATTTGAGGTTGAATTTGAGATTAACAATTATCAATATTTTAAAATATCGACAATTTGTTGGTTTTAAATTTTGCGTAAGCGCCTAAATATAATTATTTGACAGCTAAGATTTTGCATCTATTCCATTTTTCCGGCATAGAGAAAATGGAAATAAATGCAAGGTTCTCGAATGTTTTCTTTCTTCTTTTAATCACTGTACTTTAAGAATAGAATATCAGACTTGCAAGTATAGATTTTCTGGTCTTTATGCCAATAGAATTCAGTTTCAATATTTGACATATCCATTGAAAAATTGGATAGATGTTCATTAATATTTTTTTGAAGAAATACAATATTCCGTTTAAGCTTCCAACTGTTGGACATATCATTTTCATCAGTAAGAACCAAGAAGAATCTATTGGAAGCATCAAATCTCGCTTCTCCCTGATTTTCATAAAACCATTTTTTTAGTTCGGTAGGATTATTTTCTGCCTCTTCTATTATTTTTCTTTTTTGTTCTTTAAGCTCAATAATAAATTCTTTTGCTTCTTGCCTTGGGTCTTCAGATACTACACTATGTAAATGCAGTTTCAATGCTTTAGCTTTTAAATCTCTTGGAATGTAAATTTTTAGTTGACGACATATCTGTTTAAGTTTCGTCAATTCATTCCCGTATCCGTATTCTTTCAGTTTGTCTTTCAAAAGTTGCTCTGGGAAATAAGTTACTTTCAAATCAAAGGGAATATCGTTTATGAAAAAATCAATTTTTTTGACCAATCCAACTGTTGGAAGTACTGTATCATGGTCTTTAAACAAATCTTCAATAATAATTGAAGTCCAATGATTATACCATGAATTTAGGGTATAGCCTCTCAAACTGCTTAAAAGATTTCCCTCGACTTCTTCATTTATTTGTTCAAAAGATTGAATTTTTTTAACATAATTATTGACGATGTTCTTCTCTAAACTATTCCCAAAAGAACCACCCCAATCAAAATTTTGCAGCCTACTTAACTGGTCAACCAAGTAAGCTTGATTTGTTAAGCGAT
>JBGCFJ010000336.1:0-2167 GCA_045106885.1 Saprospiraceae bacterium | reverse complement strand
AAGCGTCAAAAAAAGGTCATTATTATTACTAATTTAAAAACACTTCTTCAAAAATCATGCATTTTATTAAAAAAACTGGATAGACGTAGTATTTTTTCTATCTTATTTATATTTAAAATATAGTTATTTTATCATTTTTAGTATATTACATCGCTAGGTTCGCTTAAAAAAAAGGATAAAAATAAAATTAAGAAAAGGAGGGCTATTATTATAGAAAAAGGAGGTAAAAGGTGATTTTTGGGAATTTTTCACAAAAAAAGCCAAAGATGGTAGTAGGAATAGGAAAATGTAGTCATATCAATCGAGTGGAACGAATAGATGATGTTCCCGTCCTTATAAAAATGATGCAAAAGATGGAATTGGGAAAAACGATAGATAATCAGTTAATAGTCCATGGGAATTGGACAGGGCTTAGCGTAGGCAATTTAACAGAGGTTTTGCTATCCTACATATTAAGCGAAGCAGACCATAGGCTGAATAAATTAGAGGATTGGGCAATGGGTAGGCTATATATGTTAAAAGCTTTGTATCCAAGTAGTAAAATAGAGCGGACGTGTTTCACAGATGATAAATTAGAGCTAGTATTAGATTATTTAAGTGATATGGGTAAATGGGACAAAATAGAGCAGGAGTTAAATGGAAAAATATTACGTGTTTATAGGTTAGCCAAAGAAGAAAAAGGGGTTAAACACCTTCGGGTAGATGCCACCGTAGGTCAAAGTCATAAAAAGGCAGAAAAAGATGGCCTTTTTCAATTTGGTTCATCGAAACATTTTAATCCCAAATTAACCCAATTCAAAACGATGTTAAGTACTCTTGATACCCAAATTAGTGGATGTTCGTATCCGCTCTGTAGTGTGACTGTAAGTGGTAATACCTCAGATGATGTACTGTATATTCCGATAATAGAGAAAAGTAAGCAAAGTTTGGCTGCTACAGATAAATTATTAATAATAGGAGACAAAAAAATGGGTAGTAAACGGATTAGAACACACATTGTGAATGATGGAGATTACTATTTAACTCCTTTAACAAAAATCCAAGTACCTACAAGTGCTATTTTAGATTTGGTAAAAGAAGCAGAAACAGAGTTAGGCAAAATACAAATCATTGAGCTAGAAGGGAAAAAAATAGGAGAAGGTTTTTGGTATGAACAAGAACAAACCGCAGAATTGGTTATACAAGACAAAATAAAGCTTGTCAAGTGGGTAGAACGAAGAGCAGTCGTTCGGTCAGAAGGATATATCCTCTCCCAAAAAGCAGCACTAGAACGACGGATTAGCAAAACTCAGGCTGCTTTGGATTATTTATTGGTCAAAAAACAAGGAAAACAAACACCAAAAACAAGAAAAGAAATACAACAGGCAGTAAGCGGTATCTTAGAGAAATATCAAGTAAAGGATTATTTCAATGTAAGCTTAAAGCAAAAAACTAGCACCAAAAAGGTCCGTGGATATGGTAGCAAACCAGATAGAAGTATAAAAAAGGTTACTTTTTCATTACAAATCAGGTTACTTCAAGACCAAATTGAGACAGCTATTGATAATTATGGATGGTGTGTTTATGCTACTAATGCCCCCGAGGAATTATTGACCTTAACGGATGCTGTACAATTGTATCGGGAACAATTTCAAATTGAAAGCAGATTCAATGACTTGAAAAATAAGGTAACTAAATTACTCCCGATTTACTTGCAAAAAGATAATCGAATTAAAAGTTTAATTAATTTAATGATGGTAGGGCTAAAAGTTATATGTGCCATCGAAGTCAAAGTAGCTCAGGCTTTAAAAAAACAAGGGCAAGAATTAGCTGGAATTTATGCTGGCAACCCTACTAGGAAAAGTAAAAAACCTAGTGCCAAAATGTTATTGAGTAGATTTAAAGAAATTTCTATTTCTATTTTCCTTGAAAATGATAAGCCTATATTATTTGCCCTAACTACAGTTGATACGATTCAACTTGAAATCCTGAAACTATTAGGTTTACCCGTGGATTTATATAATCAAATTATAGCACAGCTTAATTCTATTTTCTTATCAAATTTTAAACGAACCTAGCGTAATAAAGAACCAGGAATGGCTTTATTGATTTTTTTAAGCCCTTTTATTAAGAGAATTCCGCCAATCCCAATGGCAAAAGTTGCCCAATTCGCTTCCCCTAATCTCTC